>NZ_JBIVVI010000659.1:0-5124 GCF_044757675.1 Kitasatospora sp. NPDC091257 | reverse complement strand
CCCCTAGGGTAATGAAGAGGGTTCCCCGCGGCGCCTCCCGTCCGGCCGGCGCAGTGCCGTCCGGCGCGACGCGGGCGTCAACACGGCTCTGTGGCAGTCCTGTTGCGGGTGCCGGGCAAGGTGGGGGAGCTGCCCCGCATCCCCGGACGACCGACACCACCACCAGAGGTGAACCCCATGGACCAGAGCACCCGGCCCGCCGCCCCGCGCGGCCTGCGCGAAATCCTCGTGGCCGGCGAGCGGACCTACTCCTTCGAGTTCTTCCCCGCCAAGGACGAGGCCGGTGAACGCGCCCTGTGGGCGGCGATCCGGCGGGTGGAGGCGGTCGCGCCGACCTTCGTCTCGGTCACCTACGGCGCCGGCGGCTCCTCGCGCGACCGCACCATCGGCACCACCGAGCTGATCGCCGCGCAGACCACCCTGCGCCCGGTGGCCCACCTGACCGCCGTCGGCCACTCCACCGCCGAACTCCAGGCAGTCCTGCGGCGCTACGCGGACGCCGGCATCCGCGACGTCCTCGCCCTGCGCGGCGACCCGCCGGGCAACCCCAACGGCGCCTGGCAGCCGCACCCGCAGGGCCTGCGGTACGCGGCCGAGCTCGTCCAACTGGTCAAGGACTGCGGCGCGTTCACCGTCGGCGTGGCCGCCTTCCCGGAACGCCACCCGCGCTCGGCGGACTGGGACGGCGACATCCGGCACTTCGTCGCCAAGTGCCGCGCCGGTGCCGACTACGCCGTCACCCAGATGTTCTTCGAGGTCGAGCACTACCTGCGGCTGCGCGACCGGCTGGCCGCGGCGGGCTGCGACACCCCGGTCATCCCCGAGATCATGCCCGCCACCGACGTGCGCCAGATCAGCCGCTTCGCCGAGCTCAGCGGCGCGTCCTTCCCGGCCGGCCTGGCGCGGCGACTGGAAGCGGCCCGTGGCGACCGAGCGGCGGCCCACCGCATCGGCGTCGACCACGCCACCCGGATGGCCGAGCGCCTCCTCCACGAGGGAGCCCCCGGCCTGCACTACATCACCCTGAACCGCTCCACCGCCGCACTGGAGATCCACCGCAACCTCGACCCGACGGCCCGCCTCCTGACCGCCACCCCCGCCTGACCCCGAACTCCCCCCACGGATCCGTTCCGCGAGGCCGGGACTTCCGGTGGGCGGCCGTCAGGTGTGGGCGGGGGTCACCGGGTGCGGTAGGCGTCGGTGATGGTCTGGTCGAGGGTGTTGCCGTCGGCGTCGGTGAGTTCGGCGCGCAGGGAGACGGCGGTGCCGGTCGGCGGGTTCTGGACGGTGACGGCGCCGGCCTCGACCGGGAGGCGGGTCCACGAGGCGCCGCCGTCGGTGGAGGCCGAGACGGTCAGGGAGCGGGTGCGGCCGTCGGCAGCGGCGCCCTGCACGGTGATCGGGATGCGCAGCGGGCTGCCGGCCGTCGCGGTGCCGGCCGGGGTGAGCTCGGGGGAGAACCGTACGACGCTCACCGGGAGGGCGGTCGGCTCGGTGGTGGCGGCCGAGGTGAAGGTCCAGGACGCGTTGACGCGGGTCGTCGCGCCGGCCGCGGCCTTGCGGGTCGCGGTGGCGGCCAGGCGGTACGGGGCCTTGCCCGGGGTCACGGTGAACTCGCCGCGTCCCGCCGCGCCGGACGCGGCGCCGACCAGCACGCCGTCGCGGTACAGCGAGGTGTAGGCGGTGTCGAACGACGGGGTCCACGGCGCGTGGCCGTCGCCGTCGGCGAGCAGCGGGACGTCGGCGGTGATCCGGTCGCCGTCGCGGGAGACGGCGGGCCGGTCGGTGAGTGCGGGGCCGAAGACGGGGCCGTCGAAGGTGTGGGTGGTCGTGGTGCCGGCCCGGACGGCGAGGCGGTCGGCGGTGTAGTGGTTCGGCCGGGTGCCGTCGGCGCGGGGGACGGTGACGCCGATGTCCCAGGTGCCGCGCTCGGGTGCGACGAGGAAGGTGGCGGTGCCGGGGGTGGCGATGCTCCGGGACTCGCCGATGCTCGCTCCGTCGGTCGGCTGGAGGCTGACGAGCGCGGTGCCGGCGCCGCCCGGGCCGGCGGCACCGCGGATGTTCACGGTGGCCAGTTCCCGGGCGGAGTAGTGCTTGCTGAGCCCGGTCAGCGCGCGGGTGCCGGAGAAGGTCCTGCCGAGCAGGTAGCCGCGGGTGCCGGTCTCCCAGTTGACGTCGAACCACTGCTTCACCTCCCCGGTCTCGGTCTCCGGCCCGAGGTGGGCGACGCGCAGGTTCGGCGACCCGTTGGCGACGTTGACGGTCCGGGTGGCACCCTCGTGGGTGACCTCGACGAACATCCCACTGTGCCGGAAGCGCGCGGTGTCGTCCGGCGGCCGGACGTCGACGAGGGCGGTGGTCCGCGCGTCGACGGTGACGGTGGTGTCGTGGTCGAGGTCGAGGCGCGGCTGGACGATCCAGTCCGTCCAGATCGTGCCGCCCGGCTCCAGACCCGAGGTCAGATTGCTGTCCAGCAGGTACCGGCCCTTGGGCAGCCGCACGGTGGTGGTGCCGGAGGGGGCGTCCAGTTGGACCGAGGTGTCGGCGCCGGGGCCGGAGATCCCGGTGACGCTGGTCCGGTACGGCGCGGTCGCGCGGCCGGCGCGGTCCAGGTGCTTGACGGTGAGGGTGTACGTCTCCGGCTCCGCGGCGAAGGCCGGGCCGGTGAAGGCCGTTCCGCCGAAGGCGGGGGTCGAGGTGCCGACCAGGGCGACGGCGACGGCCAGGGCCCGGAGGGCGTTCCGGCGGGGAACGGAGCGGGTGGCGGAACGAGGGACGGAACGAGCGACGGAGCGGCGTGCGGAACGGGGAGCGGAGGTTGCGGTCATGTCCTGTACTGCTCGGACGGACGGGGGAGTTCCTGTGACGCACGTCACCGGAACCCGGGCGCCGGACCGGGCAGGGCAGAGTGTGGAAGCACTCATGAGAACGCGTCTTCGCCGCGGCGACCCCGACGTCCTGGGCGAGCTGTACGACGAGCACGCCCAGGTGCTGTACCGCTACGCCCTGCGCGTGACGGGCGACTGGGCGGAGGCCGAGGACGTCGTCTCGACGACCTTCCTGGAGGCGTGGCGCGGCCGGGAGCGGCTGCACCCCGACGGCGACGGGCTGCGCCCGTGGCTGCTGGGGATCGCGACCAACGTCATGCGCCGCAACGCCCGTGCCCGTCGGCGTCGTGACCTCGCGCTCGCCCGGATCCCGGAGCGCGGTTCGGTCCCGGACTTCGCAGACGACCTGGTCGCGCATCTCGCGGACGTGGAGCAGTTGCGTGCCGCGCGCCGGGCGCTCGCCCGGCTCCGGCGCCGCGACCGGGAGGTCTTCACCCTCGTGGTGTGGGCCGGACTGGACTACGCGAGCGCGGCCGAGGCGCTCGGCACGCCGGTCGGCACGGTCCGTTCGCGGCTGTCCCGGGCCCGCGCCCGACTGCGCGAACTCACCGAGGCCGAGGCCCATGCCGAGGCCAGAGTCGCGGCCAGGGCGCACGCCAGGGCCCGCGCCGCCGTCCCCGCCCTGCCGGTACCGGGCCGCCTCCCCGCGCTCCGGCCGTCGACCCAGGAGAGCCACGGATGAACGCCACCCCATGGCGCGGTAGGCCGCGCCCGTCGTCCGGGGAGCCCGGGGAGTCCGGGGAACCTGAGGAGCCCAGGGAGCCCGAGAAGTCGGGGGAACCCGGGAGATCGGACGTGTCCGGGGAGTCCGAGCGCCGCGAGCTCGCCGAGCTGCTGCCGCCGCCGGCGGTGCCCGGCCTGCGTGCGGATCGTCAACTGCGGCTGAGGGAGCAGGTGTTGCGCCGGGCCGCCGCATCGGCGGAGCCGCCGGGCCGCCGCTCCGCCCCGCGGGCCCCGTTCCGGCGTCCGGCAAGGTTCCGGATCGCGGTGCCGGCGCTGGCCTGCGCGCTCGCGGTCGCCGGTGTCCTGGTGGTGGACCTCGGGGGCGCGGGGACGGCCGGGCGCGACCGTACGGCGGCGCAGGGCGGTGCCGCCGTCGCCTCCGAAGCGGTTCGGCTCCTCGACCGGATCGCGCTCGCCGCCGCGGCGGGGCCGGAGCAGCCGACGGTCGGCGCCGACCGGTTCGTCTTCATCGAGAGCAGGGTGGCCTACGCCGCGCAGAGTGCGGCGGGTGGCCCGGTGACGATGGCTCCGGCGCACACCCGGCAGGTCTGGCTGTCCGCCGACGGCAGCCGTCCCGGCCTGCTGCGCGAGGAGGGCGGGCCCGACACCCGGCTCGGCGAGGACGGGCCGGTCCTCCTTCTCGACCGGCCGGGGGCGACGCCGCGGCCCGACGCCTCGCGCGGGAGCGGCCCGTCGATCGGCGAACCGACCCACACGTACGTCGCCTCCCTGCCCACCGACCCGGAAGCCCTGCTGAGGCTGATCCGGGAACAGACCCGCGGTGCGGGCCAGGACGGTGCGGGCCAGGACGGTGCGGGCCGGGGCGGCGACGGCCAGGACCCGGACCAGCGGGCCTTCGCGGCGATCGGCGACCTGCTGGCCGAGACCTGGGCGCCGCCGCAGGTCAGTGCCGCGCTCTACCGCGCCGCCGAGCGGATCCCCGGGGTCACCGTGGTCCCGTCCGCCGGGGACGCCGCCGGCCGGGAGGGCGTCGCCGTGGCCCGTACGGCGCACGGGCGGCAGACGCAGTGGGTCTTCGACCGGACCACGTACGCGTTCCTCGGCGAGCGCACGGTCCTCAGTGAGGCCGGCGAGGCGGGGCCGGCCGGGACGGTGGTCGGCACGTCCGCGGTCCTCGTCAAGGGGGCGGTCGACCGGGTCGGCGAACTCCCGCGGGCGGCAGACCGATCCGGGCCGCCGGCGCACTGACGGCCGCACCGGCCCCGCGCTCCTCCCCGGGCCCGCGCGCATCGGTGGGATGACCGATGTGCGGGCGGCGGGGGCGCGGCCATAGTCCTGGCAGGAGCGTCCGCGGGTGGCCGCGGTGCGCCCGGTTACCGAAAGGACGTCCTGTGGACTCGTGTGCGGCGTATGCGGATCTGGTGTTTCTCGACGGGCGGGTGGTCACGGTCGACGCGGACTTCTCCGTCGCCTCGGCCCTGGCGGTGACCGGCGGGGTCATCAGCGCCGTCGGCGGGAGGGACGACGTCGCCCCGCTCATCGGGCCCCGCAC
>NZ_JBIVVI010000658.1:0-5125 GCF_044757675.1 Kitasatospora sp. NPDC091257 | reverse complement strand
GGGACGTACCAGGAGAACGCGATGTTCTGAGGCCGCGGCCGGAGCGGACCCGCCGCCCTCCTCGTCGCGCCCGCCTACGCGCTCACCCTCACCGTCCCCTCGCCCTACGACTTCGTCCTGCCGATGGCCCTGCCGATCGCCCTGGTCATCTGCGCCGCCGCCCACCACGACCTGCCCCGTGGCGGCCCGCGACCCGCGCCGCGCCGCCTGGCCCAGTGGCTGGGCGGCGTCTCCTTCGGCTTCTACCTCTGCCAGGGCGTCGTCCTTTTCCACGGCCGCCCCCTCGTCCTCGGCGACCGCACCTACCCGACCCCGATCGCGGTCCTGCTGACGCTCGCCGCGTTCGCCGCGACCCTGGCCGCCGGAGCCCTCGTCCACACCCTGGTCGAACGCCCGGCGGTACGGCGCCTCGCCCGCCGCCGTGGCGCGGCGGGGGGAGACCTGGACAGGCTCCGCCCATGTCGAGCCGGCACCGATCGAGGGGATTCACCGCCGCCCAGCTCTCGATCATCGACGAACTGAGCATCCTCCCGTTTCCCGGGCGGGAGGTCCGGCCGGGGAAGGACCGTCGATGGGGTGGTCCCGGACACCATGTGGCAGTGCTCGGGGAGAGCCGGGACTTCTGGGACGACCGCGGCGAAGAGATCGTCGAGGCGGCCGAACAGGAGCTGGAAGCCGATCTCCACGCACTGACGGCCGTTCTGGCCGACCGTTGGGGAGATCCGGCGACGGTCGAACTGTGGCCGGATCTCGGGTTCGACGACCCGGATCCCGAATCGGCGGCTCCGGAGCCGCTGGGCTTCCTGGGCAACGTCGCCGGCACCATGCGCGTGTGGTGGCTGCCGTCCGGCGGCCGTTGGTTCGCGCTGGCCATCGGCCAGGCCGATCCGGAGTTCCCGTTCGAGCTGCTGGCCGCCGTCGGTGAGGAGTCCTCGCTTCCGCGCTGAGCCGCGGCGCGCAGGGCCGCCGTTCCGGCGGGCCGCCAGGTGGCGCCAGGTGGCGGCAGGTGGCGGCCGGTGCCGGTGCGGGTGCGGGGGCCGTCAGTGGCCGGGGGCGGGGCGGTCGAGGGCGGCGACCTCGCGGACGGCGTCGGCGATGGCGCGGAAGTCCTTCTTCAGGATCGCGCCGTGGTTGCTGGGGACCTTCGCGCTGATCTCGATGTGCGGGTTGCGCTCGGTCACCGCGGGCAGGGCCGCGCGGATGATCTCCTGCTCCTCGCCCTTGCTGCCCAGGGACACCCCCGAGGCGACCACGTACCGGGTCGGGACGGTGACGGCGTCCAGCACCGGGCCCAGTGCGCCGGCGCTGCCGATCCTGCCGAGCTCGATGTTGCAGTCGGACATCTGCCGGTGGGTCATCCGCGGGGTCAGGCCGGTGGGGCGCATCAGCGCCATGAGCGGCGCCCACTGCCGGAACTGCCTGCGGATGCGCTGCTCCATCTCCTCGGTGAGCCAGTCGTAGGGCTGAGCGCCGTCGACCAGGACGGCGCCGATGGTGCGCCGCGGGTTGCGCGAGGCCTGGTGCGCGCCGAGGAACGCCCCGTAGGACCAGCCCACCAGCAGGGCCCGCTCGACGCCGCGGGCGGTGAGGACGGCGTCGATGTCCCGGACGGCGGCCTCGAAGGAGTAGTCCGCGGAGCGCTTCGACCGGCGGCCGCGGGCCCGCTCGTCGTAGGTGATGTGCCGGAACCGCGGGCCGAGTTCGGTGATGACGCGGCGCCAGTAGCCCTGGGTGGCGAACTGGCCGTTGAGGTAGAGCACGGGCAGGCCCGGGCCGCCGGTGTCGGTGACGGCGAGGGCGGTGTCGTCGACCGGCAGCATGCCGGTCCACGCGCTCGGACGGGTGGTGGGTGTCGCGTTGCCGGTCATGGTGTCCCCCTGGAACTGGATGGTGTCGGCCCGGGCGGGGCCGGGGTCAGAGGCTGCGGGCGGTGATGTCGCCGTGGGAGGTGGTGGCGCGGATGTCGAGCACGGTGGTGCCGTCGTTGCGCAGGGCGTTGGCGATGCGGCCGTGGCCGGTGCCGGCGTCCAGGGCGGCCGAGGCGCCGGCGGCGGCGCCGACGGTGATGCTCCCGGCCTGGGTGGTCAGCTCGACGGTGCCGCGCCGGGCCTCGGTGATCCGGATGTCGCCGCGGGTGGTGGCGATCCGGGCGGGCCCGGTGAGCCGGCCGACCTCGATGTCGCCGTCGACGGCGGTCAGGTCCAGGCTCGCGGCCTCGTCGACCTTGGTGGTGCGGTACGCGCCGTCGAAGGCGACGTCGCCGAGGCGGCCGACGACGCGCAGTTCGGCGGCGGCGGCCCTGCCCTGGACGGCGGAGCCGGCCGGCAGCTGGACGGTGACCTCCAGGGAGCCGGTGGGGCCCAGGAGCTGGTGGCCGGTCGCGGCGGTGGTGATCCGCAGGACGCCGTCGGCGAAGGCGACGTCGGTGCGCTCGGCGGCCTGGACGTCGCGGTTCTTGCCGGCCTCGGCGGGCCGGACCTCGACGGTGGTGTCGCCGCGCTCGGCGGCGATGAACCGGACGCGCCCGCCGGGGATGTCCAGGACGACGGTGATCGGGGCGGAGGTGTCGAACTTCTGCATGGTGCGCTCCTGGGTGGATGCGGGGGTGGGTGCGGGCTCGGGCCCGGTTCCGGGCCTGCCCCGTCGGTGTTTCCGACGTTGGAAACGCTACGTTGCTTTCAAGATCTCGGCAACTAGTTCGTTGCGTCAAAACAGCGTTGCAGCAGGTGAATGAAGGGAAACTGTTGCAACAGATGTGTCGATGAATGCAACGGCGACCATTGCGACCATTGCAATGGGTGGAAGGTGAACGCTATGGTGGGGGCGACCGGTGACCCCACCGGTAAGCACGCCGCGAACCGTGCGGCGAACCGTGCCGCGAACCGTGCGGCGACGACCACCGAGGAGAACGCGATGCCCGGAGGCAGGCTCACCCAGCAGGAACGCCGACAGATCGCGCTGGGGCTGGCCGACAGCCTCCCCTACGCCGAGATCGCCCGGCGCCTGGAACGCCCCACCTCCACCGTCACCCGCGAGGTGATGCGCAACGGCGGCCCCCTCGCCTACCGCGCCGACCTCGCCCACCGCGCCACCGAACACCGCGCCCAGCGGCGCCGGCCCGCCACCCCCGGCGCACAGCAGTCCGGCCCGCAGCCCCACGGGCGCGACAGCGAGGCCGTGGCCGCCTACGAGGAACAGCTCACCACCGTCCTGATGGGCTCGGGCCTCAACCGGATGGGCGCCCGGGTGATCACCTGCCTGTCCACCACCGACGCGGGCAGCCTCACCGCCGCCGAACTCGCCCAGCGCCTGCAGGTCAGCCCGGCGTCCGTCTCCAAGGCGATCGCCTTCCTGGAGAGCCAGAGCCTGGTACGCCGCGAACGCGACGAACGCCGCCGCGACCGCTACATCGTCGACGACGAGCTCTACTACCAGGCCGTCATCGCCAGCGCCCGCGCCAACGACCGGGTCATCGAAGCCGCCCGCCAGGGCGTCACCGTCCTCGGCCCCGGCACCCCTGCCGCCGTCCGCCTGGAGAACATCGCCCGCTTCCTCGACTTCATCAGCGAGAGCATCGTGCGCGCCGCCGACCAGGCCCGCGAAGTCCTCCACACCAAGCCGGCCTCCACCGCGGGCAAGGAACCGGAGTAGGAAGCCGGAGCGGGAAGCCGGACCCGCCGACTTCCCGCTCCGGGGCCGTGAGGGGTCAGGCCGCCCGGCGCAGGACGGCCTTCTCGATCGTCCGGATCCGCCGCCACGTGTACACCCACGCGTCGATGTCCCGCACCCCGCAGATCTGCAGGTAGTGCCGCACCTTCTCCATCTGCGGAAGCACCGAGGCGTTGAGCATGTCGGAGATCGTGCTGCGCCGCAGGACCTTGCCGTACGCCGTGTGCCGCTGCCGGTGCAGCCTCTCGCTGCGCTCCTCCAGCCGGCGCAGCGACGGCTCGCCGGCCCAGATCCTCACGTCCCCCAGGCCCGCGACGAACTCCTCCACGGTGGAGAACATCACCGGGTCGGGTTCCCCCGCGGCCGGGACCGGCACGCGCCAGTCGGGGGCGGGAAGCTCGTCGGGGACGTGCTGGGCGGCGGGGCGCTCGGCAGCGGTGCGCCGAGCGGCGGCACGGGCTTCCTCGGCCGCCGCTTCGCGGAGGAGCAGCAGGCGCTGCCGGGCGCGACTGCTCAGGTCCATGGCCTCCAGTAGCGCCTCCAGCATCTGTTCCGAGGGAAGAATCGCCCCTCGGAACAGGCTGCCCGTGGTGCTGACCGGCAGTCCGCTCTTCCGTGAGATCGAGCTCAGGGGCGGCTGACCCACCAGCAGGCGCTGTTCCGCCAGCTCGGCGAAGAGCCGCCTGCGGGCGGAAGGGCCCTCCGCGTGAGCCGGCGTGCTCATCGCCGCCCCCGGGCAGCCGTGCCGGAGGCCTCCACCGCCGCGGTGACGACGACGGTCACCAGCGCCTCGACGGCGTACCCGAGGACGATCAGGGCGATGACGCCGGCCAGGGCGACCGCGAGGAACGCCGCGGACAGCGCGGCGCGCCGGAGGTCGTGGCTCTCGGCGTACTGCGCGGGCGGCGGCGTGCGCCGCACCGCGCATCGGAACTCGAACAGCACTGTGATCCCTCTCTGAACCCTCAACCCGGACGTGGGGATTGCCGTCCCCTGGGCCGCCCGGCGGGCGGCCGGGTCAGATCATGCGCGGGCCGTGAAGGCCCGCGCAAGTTCCTGCCGGTGGGCGCGACCGGCGTCAAAAGGAGACCTGGCGAGGGGATTTGACGGCTTCTCGGGACGGCTTCGGACACCGCCGCGCCGGCACCGGAGCCCGTGCGTCCGGGGCCGTCCGAAGCCGTCCGCGTACCTGCGGGCGCAGTCGCGGGATCGCGCCTGCTCAGGGCGATCGGGCGTCCGAAGCCGTCCGGGAGTGTCCGAAGTCGTCCGGCCCGCTTGGTCGGAGCCCCGCCGGCTGCCACAGTGCAACCCGAGAGCCCTTCCCCTCAACCCGGACGGTCTCCCCGGGCGGAGCGCTGTTGCCGCAGTCCCGCCGTGACGCGGATCACATCGAAGAAGGCCTGCCCCGTCAAGGGAGCAGGCCTTCTTTCCGTTCCCAGGGGGCAGCGGCTCAGGG
>NZ_JBIVVI010000657.1:0-5138 GCF_044757675.1 Kitasatospora sp. NPDC091257 | reverse complement strand
CCCCGGGGGCGGACTGCGCTTCGGCCGGGCGCTGCGGGCCGCGCACCCAGCCGCCGGCGCCGCCGCGCGCGGTGGGGTCCCAGACCGCCGGAGCGCTGTTCTGCTGGTCCGTCATGTCGCTGCTGGCCCCCACCGTCCGCCGATGCCCTGCGCTCTGCCTGGTGCTGCGCGGCCACCGTACCGTTCGAACCCCCGCCCGACAGCCCTGGCACGACGTTAGAGCATCGGTGCGGGGACGCGGGAACGAACGCGTTACCGGGCGGCTCGGCGCAGGACCCGCAGGGAGCCCGTCACCGAGACCTCCTCGAAGCCCTCGGCCAGCGCCCGCAGGTACACCCGGTACGGGGCCTGGCCGCCGTCCGCCGGATCCGGGAAGACGTCGTGCACCACCAGCAGGCCCTCCGGCGCCAGGTGCGGCACCCAGCCCTCGTAGTCGCCGGTCGCGTGCTCGTCGGTGTGCCCGCCGTCGATGAACACCAGGCCCAGCGGGCGCCCCCACAGCGCGGCGATCCGCGGCGAACGGCCGACCAGCGCCACCACGTGCTCCTCCAGCCCGGCGGCGTGCAGGGTGCGGCGGAACCTCGGCAGGGTGTCCATCAGCCCGACCTCGGGGTCGACCAGCGTCGAGTCGTGGTACTCCCAGCCGGGCTGCTGCTCCTCCGAACCGCGGTGGTGGTCGACGGTCAGCGCGACCGTCCCGGCCTCCCGCGCCGCCGCCGCGAGCAGGATCGCCGAGCGGCCGCAGTAGGTGCCGATCTCCAGCACCGGCAGCCCGGTGCCGCGCGCCACCGCCACCGCCGCCGCGTACAGCGCGAGCCCCTCGTCCACCGGCATGAACCCGGTGGCCTCCTCGAACGCCGCCAGCACCTCGGGCGCCGGCTCGGCGCTCAGCAGCAGGTCGGACATGCGGTGCTCCTCGGGGGTCGGGACGCGGGCGGACGTGCACGGACCCTACTCGACGGTAGCGGCGGGGAGAGCGGCGGGGACATCGGCGACGACGTCGGTGGGGACGCCAGCGGGGGTATCGACACGGTGGTGATCATGGCGTGTTCCGGTGGTGGAAGGACAGTGAATCCGCACAGTTCCGCCGGCCGGTCGTTGTGGAACGCGTTCTCGTCGCGCCGCGCCGCCCGTGCCAGAATCGGCGCGACCGCCGATCCGAGGAACACCAGGCACCCCGGGAGCAGCACCATGCGCGCAGCCGTCCTGCACAAGACCGGCCAGGAGACCCTCGACGTCCGCGAGGACGTGACGGCCGTGGGCTTCGGGCCGGGCACCGTACGGGTCCGGATGCGCGCCGCCAGCCTCTGCCACTCGGACCTCTCCGCGATGAGCGGCGTGCTGCCGCAGCCCGCGCCGTTCGTCCCCGGGCACGAGGGCGCCGGGGACGTGGTGGAGGTGGGCGAGGGCGTCACCGGCCTCGCCGCCGGTGACCGGGTGGTGCTCTGCTGGATGGCCCCGTGCGGACGCTGCGACCACTGCCGCCGGGACCGCGGCCACCTGTGCATCGCCAGCCTGCGCGCCCTCGGCGCCCCGGGCTTCCGGATCGCCGAGGGCGAGCTGAACGCCTCCGGCTTCTACGGCACCGGGGCCTTCGCCGAGGAGGTCGTGGTCGCGGCGAACGCCGTCATCAAGGTGCCCGCCGACCTCCCCTACGAGGCCGCCGCGCTGATCGGCTGCGGTGTGACCACGGGCATCGGCGCCGCCGTGAACACCGCCCGGGTCGAGCCCGGCGCCTCCGTCGCGGTGATCGGGGCGGGCGGGGTCGGCGTGGCCACCGTGCAGGGCGCCCGGGTCTGCGGCGCCGGCCGGATCACCGTCGTCGACCCGGTGGCCTCGCGCCGCGAGCGCGCCCTGGCCTTCGGCGCCACCGAGGCGATCGCGCCCGAGGAACTGAAGGCGGCGGCCAAGAAGCTGCCCGGCGGCGGCTTCGACTACGTCTTCGAGGCGGTCGGCCGCGCGGCCACCGTCCGGGCCGGCTACGAGGCCGCCCGGCGCGGCGGCGCGGTGGTGGTCATCGGCGCGGGCGCGCAGGACGACCTCGCCCAGTTCACCATGGGCGAGCTGTTCTTCAACGAGAAGCGCCTGCTGCCCTCGCTGTACGGCGGGGCGACGGTGACGCGCACCATCGGGCTGGTGGTCGACCTCTGGCGGGCCGGGCGGATCGACCTCGACGGGATGGTCACCCACCGGGTGGGGCTCGCGGACGTCAACGAGGCGATCGCGCAGATGCGCAGCGGCGAGGCGCTGCGGACGGTCGTCACGATGGACTGAGGGCCGGGCCGGGCCGGGGCGGGATCCGGGGACGGCCGGGCGGGCGGGGAAGAGCGAGGGCCCGCCGGGGGAGTCCGTGATCTCCGGGGCGGGCCCTCGGGCGCGGCACCGCTGTGCGGTGCTGCTGCGCGGTGCCCTTGGTGCCGACGCCCTGGTGGTGGTGCGGTCAGCCCCGCGCGCCGGCCGCGCGGTGGCGGCCGTGCGGGTCGGTCTCCGGGCTGTCGTCGGCGGCGGAGCCACCGCGGTGGCGGCCGTGCGACCCGGTGTCCTTGGCCGTCTTCTCGTCGGCGTCGGTCCCGGTAACCGCGGGTCCGGTGGTGTCGGTGAGGGTGTCGGACATGAGATTCGTCTTTTCCGTGCGGAGGGTGCGGGTCATCGGCGCCCGGCCGGCGCCGGTGGCGCACGGTCGGGTCCCCGATCGGGTGCTCGGTACGCGCCCGTAGCCGGTGATCACGGCCCGTGCCCCGGCCACCATAACGGCCGGGACGGGCGAGATCCTATCGAGATCCTGACGCGAGTCCCGTGCTGGTCCGGGGCCCGGAGCCGGGCCGGCGGCGCACCGGCTCGCGGTGGACCGGGGCGGTGCCCGAGGGTCGCCGGGCCGGGCCGACAGCCCGCGCTCACCTGCGGAGAGTTCACTCGGATCGCCCAGCGCGGCGTCGGGGCCGCCCGGCCGCGCGGGAGGATCCGGGAGTCCGTGAGCTTCGGCGGGCGGGCGGCGGATCAGCCCGGACGGCCGGTCCGCAGGAACGTGGCCAGCAGCTCGTGCAGGACGGCGGCGCCCTCGTCGGCGAGCACCTCGTGCCCGGAGCCCGCCGCCTCGACGTACCGGAAGTCCTCGCCCTCGACCCGGCCGATCCGCAGCAGTTCGTGCCGCAGTGACCGGGACTGGCTCACCGGTACGACCTCGTCCCGGTTGCCGTGCACCATCAGCAGCGGCGCGCTCAGCCGGTGTGCGAGTTGCAGGACGTCGCGCGGTCCGCGGGCGTCGGCGATCGGCTCGCCACCTCCCAGGCGGGTGGCCAACGCCCCTACGGGGGGCGCCGCTTCGGCCAGCAGCCGGGCGCCGGACAGGAACGGTGCGACCACCGCGCAGCGGGCGACCTGCCCGGCCGGCGCGTGCGCGGCCGCCAGCAGCGCCAGGAAGGCGCCGTAGCTGACCCCGAAGAGGGCGGGCGGCTCCAGGCCCAGGGCGGCGCGCTGGCCCGCGATGCCGTCCAGCAGGTACAGGACGTCGTCCAGGTCGGGGCCGCCCCAGGCGCCCCGGATGGCCAGCGCGTGCGCCACGCCGTAGCCGGTGGAGCCGCGCTGGTTGGGCGCGACCACCGCCAGGCCCTCGGCGGCCATCCGCTGCAGCGCCGGATCGAACTCCAGCCGCCAGGCGTCCGCCGGGCCGCCGTGCAGCGCCAGTACCAGGTGCGGGCTGCTCAGCCAGGTGTCCCCGCCGTACACCACGGCCTCCAACGGGCCTGCGGAGCCCGCCAGTTCGAGGCTCTGTGCGGGTTGCCAGCGACCGCCGTCGCCGGGCGGGGTGCTGCCGTCCAGCCGCCAGCCGGGCGGTGTGGTCCGTACCGGGCGCATCCCGCCGGGCTGCCAGGGCAGGACGGTGTCCCGCCACGGGCCGGGCAACCCCGAGGCCAGCGGCGCGAGTTGAAGCGGCAGCGGTACCGGGGCGGAGGCGGCCGGGAGCGGGCCGTGCGCCAGCAGCGCGTCGACGTCCAGGGTGGCCAGCGCCGTCGGATGGTCGGGCGAGGAGTACGGCAGCCGAAGCCCGGCCTCGCCCCAGTGGCCGACCGCGCCGAGCCGCCCGGGCGGCGCCGGCAGCGGGTCCAGCCGTCCGGCGGCGGGCCGCCACAGCGCGAGTGTCGAGCCCGCGCCGTGGTCGATCTGCACCGCGACCCGGGGGCCGTCCGCCGCCACCCGCAGGGCCACCGGCCGCAGGAGCATGCCCGCGACGTGCAGGCACTCCGGGAACCGCAGCGGCTCCCCGGTGCCGAGGAGGCCCCAGCCGAGCCGGTCGGTGCCGGGCGCGTCGCTGCGCACCATCGCGAACCGGCTTTCCGGGTCGAACAGGACGAGGCGGTCGTTGCTGTGCGGGCCGATCTCCAGCAGCGGGGTGGTGCGGCCGGTGCGCAGGTCGAGCACCACGCTGCGGACCAGGCCGTCGTTCACCCGGTCCAGCGCGAGCAGCGTGCCCGTACGGTCCAGCCAGGTGCCGCCGCCGTGCAACCCGGGGATCTCGGCGACCTGTTCGGGCTCGCTGCCGTCCGTCCGCACCAGCCAGGCGGTGGTCGCCGGGCGGGTGTCGCTGCCGAGGGCGACCGCCACCGGCGTCCGCGGCCCGGCCCCGGCCGGTGCCGGGAGCGGCAGCACCCGCAGTCCGGCCATCCTGAGCGCACCCAACGGCTGTTCCACGGCGGAGCTTGCGCCCGGCGTCAGGCGGGCCAGGTCGTGCCGGTCGCCGTCGTGCCGACAGATCAGCACCGAGCCGTCCGGCAGGGCGACCAGCTGCGAGCGCAGGCTCTCCGAGCGGTTGCCGGGCAGTGCCAGTGCGGTCGGCGCGGCCGGCCCGCCGTCCTGCGGAAGCCGCCAGCTCTCCACGTACCAGCCGCTGTCGGCGGAGGAGGCGAGGCAGGCGGCGTGGCTGCCGTCGGCGGCGAAGGCGAAGCTCAGCCGGCGCAGGGCCTGGGTCACGGTCCGGGTGGCCACGTTCATGCTCCGCTCACCCCGGTGGTGCCGGCCGGGCGCGCGGCGCCGGACGGGCCTGTCGTGTCCGGCCGTAGCCGGGGGCCGCCGTGGCGCAGCCGCGGCAGGAAGGCCGGCGGGCCTGCCGCGCCGGTGCCGTAGCCGGGGGCGCGGCCGGC
>NZ_JBIVVI010000656.1:0-5148 GCF_044757675.1 Kitasatospora sp. NPDC091257 | reverse complement strand
CCTCCACCCGTGGGTGGAGGGCCCTCGCGCTGCCGGTTCCACCCGTGCTCCACCCCGGCTCCGATCAGCGGGAAGCGCCGGATCCGTAGCGTCGGAGAGGTCAGCAACAAGCCTCTCCCCGGGACGGAGAATTCGATGGGTTCCATCGCCAACATCCTCGTAGGCCTCGCGGTGGTGGTCCTGGTGGTCCAGCGCCAGATGCGCGTCCAGCGCCTGGACACCGAGCGCCGTTTCTGGCTGCTGCCGCTGATCCTGGGCGCGCTCGCGCTGCGCGACCCGCAGCTCGTCGACCACCAGCACACCGCGCTCTCCGCCGGGCTGCTGGCCGCCGGACTGGTCGCCGTGCTCGCGATGGGCACGGTCTGGGGCTGGACCGTCCGGATCTGGCGAGCCTCCGACGGCAGCGTCCTGGTCAAGGGCACCAGGGCCACCGTGGCCGCCTGGTGCGGGATGATCGCCGTCCGGATCGGCCTGTACGCGGTCGGTGCGGCCCTGCACGTCCACCAGGCGGGCAGTTCGCTGATGCTGGGCATGGCGGTCCTGCTGCTGGTCCGCTCCTTCGTGGTGAACTGGAGGGCCCGGACGCTGGAGCCCTCGCGGCCCGCCGCCGCACTGCACTGACCCGCCGCCGTGAGCATCGAGGAGGCCCCCGTGGCCGGGTGGTACTGGACCCGCTGGCCGTCCCGGGAAGGGATCGGCCACGAGGACGAGAGCCGGCCGCGGCGGGTCCTGTCCGTGTTCGGCCGGAGCGTCCTGCTGGTCGTCGTCGGCTGGGGGACCTTCTCCGGCGGCAGGTACACCGGCTGGACGGTGGCGGCCGCGGCGGCCGGGCTGGCCGCGGCCGTCGCCCTCTGCACGGCGTACCTGCGGGTCACCCGGGAGCAGCGCCCGGCGGTCTCGTACCTGCTGGCCGCCGGCCTGGTCGGCGGCGGCTGGCTCGCCGACCGGGGGCTGGCCCACACGCTGGCCGACTTCCTGTGGATCGGGTTGACCGTGACGGCTCTGATCCGGCTGCCGCCCGCGCCCGCGCTGGTCGTCGCGGCGGCGGCGCTGGGTTCGTACATGGCGGCCTCCCCGGCGGGCTGGCTCGGCAACGCCGCCACCGTCGGGGGCTCCGTCCTGGTCGGCTGCCTGCTGCGGCTGGACATCGAGGCGCGCGGCACCGCCCGCCGGCTGCTCGCCCAGGAGCGGGCCGCCCAGGCCGCCCAGGCGGAGAGCGCGGCGCTCGCCGAACGGGCCAGGATCGCGCGGGAGATCCACGACGTGCTCGCCCACAGCCTCTCCGCGCAGCTCGTCCACCTGGAGGCGGCCCGGCTGATGCTGGACGCCGGGACGGACCGCGAGCAGATCCGCGAACGGGTCGTCGCCGCCCGGCGGATGGCGCAGGACGGGCTGGTCGAGACCCGCCAGGCACTGTCCGCGCTGCGCGGGGAGCTCACCCCGGTCGGGGAGTTCCTGGTCGAGCTGACCGGTCGGGAGCGGGCCGCCCTCACCGTCACCGGCACGCCCCGCCCGCTCGCCGCCGAGGCCGCCCTCGCGGTGCGGCGCACCGCGCAGGAGGCGATGACCAACGTCCGCAAGCACGCGTCCGGGGCCCGCGGCTCCGTCGAACTGCGCTACCTGGACGGCGCGGTGGAGCTGGAGGTGTGCAACACCCGGCCGCCGCGCGGCCAATCCGCGGGTGAGTCCCCGTCGGAGGAGCTGGCCGCCAGTGGCAGCGGGTACGGTCTGCTGGGAATGCGCGAACGCGCGGAACTGCTCGGGGGCACGCTGCTGGCGGGCCCGCAGGACGGAGGGTGGCGCGTGCTGCTGCGGGTGCCGGCATGAGTGAGCACATGGGCGGTGCGGGGGCGATCAGGGTGGTGGTCGCGGACGATCAGACGGTGGTGCGCGAGGGCATCGTGATGCTGCTGGGGCTGTTGCCCGGCATCGAGGTGGTCGGTGCGGCCGGGGACGGGGAGGAGGCCGTCGCCCTGGTGGAGCGTCATCACCCGGACGTGGTGCTGATGGATCTGCGGATGCCGCGCTGCGACGGGGTCGAGGCGACGAGGCGGATCCGCGCGGCGCACCCGGAGACCGAGGTCGTGGTGCTCACCACCTACGCCGACGACGACTCGCTGTTCCCGGCGCTCCGGGCCGGGGCGCGCGGCTACCTCACCAAGGACGCCGGCGCCGAGGAGATCGCCCGGGCCGTCGCGGACGTCCGCTCGGGTGCTGCCGGGCTCTCCCCGCAGGTCCAACTCCGGCTGCTGGAAAGGCTTTCGGAGCAGCACGGCGACGCCGGGCCGGCTGCCGGGAGGCCCGGAACCCGGTCGGGGGAGCTGCCCGACGGGCTGACCGTCCGGGAGGCCGAGGTGCTGGCGCTGATCGCCGAGGGGCTGTCCAACGCCGAGATCGCCCAGCGGCTGTTCGTCAGCCAGGCGACCGTGAAGACCCACATCAACAATCTGTTCGCCAAGACCGCGGTTCGGGACCGGGCTCAGGCGGTCGCGTACGCGTTCCGACACGGAATCACTGGGACGCAGCAGTAGTCCGATGAGTGTCTGTCGGATGATCGATCACCTCATCGAGTGAACGTATCTGCGATGGTCAGGGGCGCTCTCCTAGGGCCGCCATCATGGTTCGGGTCAGAACATCCGGCCGTCCAGGAGCAGCAGTGCCACAGCAGCAGACGAGCAGTCCCGGCCCGGGACAGCAATTCGACTGGTGGGCCGCTGCGGCCGCCGGTACCCCCGTTGAGTCCGCCGAGCCATCGGCTGCGCACCGCCGGACGGCGGTACCGGCGCAGTCGGGCCCCGCCCCCACGGACCACGTTCCTACGGCCCGGTCGGCCGAGGCCGCCGTCGGGTCAGTGGCCGTCGGCGCACCGGTCCACGGGGCCGCCGTCGAGCCGTTCGCCCAGAGCATCCCAGCCGATCCGGCGGCCCCGGCCGCACCGCACGCACCACTCGACGAGGAACCGGTCGCCGACCGCACCGAGGTCTACCGGACGGTTCAGGCCAGCGAGACGTTCCTGCAGATCCGCCGCAGCTACCGGACCTTCGTCTTCCCGATCACCGGGGCCTTCCTCGCCTGGTACCTGCTGTACGTCGCCGCCCAGGCGGGTGCCCCCGACCTGATGCGCAGGACGGTGGCCGGCCCGCTCAACGTGGCCTGGCTGCTGGGGCTGCTGCAGTTCGCCTCGACTTTCCTGCTCACCTGGCTCTACGCCCGCAACTCCCGGACCAAGCGCGACCGCGCCGCCCTGGGCCTGCGCTGGGACACCCAGGACCAGCTGCGATGACGCCCCTGCTGGCCACCGTGCCCACCGATGCGGCCAAGGCCGCGGTGCAGACCGCCGTCCGGACCGTGGTGTCGACCGCCACCCCGCCGCCGGTCGCCCCCACCGGCGACCACCACTCGCTCGCCATCGCGCTGTTCGCCGTCGTCGTCCTGGTCACCCTGGGGGTCACCCTCTGGGTCGGCCGCCAGGGCAACGCCGCCGAGGACTTCTTCGCCGGCGGCCGCGACTTCACCCCGCTGCAGAACGGCTTCGCGCTCTCCGGGGACTACCTCTCCGCCGCGTCCTTCCTGGGCGTCGCCGGGCTGATCGCGCTGTACGGCTACGACGGCGTGCTCTACAGCATCGGCTTCCTGGTCGCCTGGCTGGTCGTGCTGATGCTGGTCGCCGAACTCGTCCGCAACGCGGGCCGGTACACCCTCGCCGACGTCCTCGCGCTGCGGCTGCGCCGTCGCAAGGTGCGCGCCGCGGCCGGTGGTGCCAGCGTCGTGGTCACCCTGCTCTACCTGGTGGCCCAGATGGTCGGCGCCGGTTCGCTGGTCGCCCTCCTGCTCGGCACCGGCAGCCCGCACGCCCGCACCTGGACCATCATCGCGGTCGGCGCCCTGATGATCGTCTACGTCACCATCGGCGGGATGCGGGCCACCACCTGGATCCAGATCATCAAGGCCTTCCTGCTGACCGGCGGTTCGGTGCTGCTCACGGTGCTGCTGGTGGTCCGCTTCCACGGGGACCTCGGCGAGCTGATGCGCGAGGCCGCCCAGCACAGCGGCGCCGGGCAGCGCTACCTGGAGCCCGGGCTCAAGTACGGCGGCAGCATCACCAGCCGGCTGGACTTCGTCAGCCTCGGGCTCGGCCTGGTGCTCGGCACCGCGGGCCTGCCGCACATCCTGTCCCGCTTCTACACGGTGCCCACCGCGCGGGCCGCCCGCCGCTCCACGATGTGGGCGATCGGCCTGGTCGGCAGCTTCTACCTGATGGCCATCGTGCTCGGCCTCGGCGCCACCGCGCTGATCGGCTCGGCCGAGGTGCGGCACGCCAACTCGGCCGGGAACACCGCCGTTCCGCTGCTCGCCCTGGTGCTCGGCGGCGGCAACGGCAGTACCGGCGGGGTGCTCCTGTTCGCCCTGATCTCGGCGATCGCCTTCGCCACCATCCTCGCGGTGGTCGCCGGGCTGACCCTGGCCTCCTCGGCGGCCTTCGCCCACGACATCTGGGCCGGCGCCTGGCGCGCCCGGCCGAGCCGCGAACAGCTGAAGAGCCGCGAACAGTTGAAGAACGGCCGCGGGCGGCGCCGCCGGGGCGAGACCGTCCCGGCCTCCCGGGCGGCGGAGGAACCGGTCTCCGAGCTCAGTGAGCAGCAGGAGGTGGTGGTCGCCCGGTTCGCCGCCGCCGGGATCGGTGCGACGGCGATCGTGATCAGCCTCTTCGCCCAGCAGCTGAACGTCGCCTTCCTGGTGGGCCTGGCCTTCGCCGTCGCCGCGTCCTCCAACCTGCCGGTGCTGCTGTACAGCCTGTTCTGGTCGCGGTTCACCGCTCGCGGCGCGGTTTGGGCGGTGTACGGCGGGCTGGTTCCGGCGATCGTGCTGGTGTTCTTCTCGCCGGTGGTGTCCGGTTCCCCCGAGGCGCTCTTCCCGGGCCTCGACTTCCACTGGTTCCCGCTGGAGAACCCGGGCATCGTCTCCATCCCGCTGGGCTTCCTGGCCGGCTGGGTCGGGACGGTCACCTCGTCCGAGCCCGCCGATCCGGACCGGTTCGCCGAGCTGGAGGTACGTGCACTCACCGGTGCGGGCGCGGCCTGAGCCGTCGCGCCCGGGGAACCCCGGCGGGCCTGGGGCCGCCGGGGTTGCCCCCCGTCCCCCCCCCCC
>NZ_JBIVVI010000655.1:0-5149 GCF_044757675.1 Kitasatospora sp. NPDC091257 | reverse complement strand
GGGGGGGTCAGCCCCGCAGGACCTCGCCGACCAGGGCGCGGGCCTCGTCCTGGACCCGGGCGAGGTGTTCGTCGCCGTGGAAGGACTCGGCGTAGATCTTGTAGACGTCCTCGGTGCCCGAGGGGCGGGCGGCGAACCAGGCGTTCTCGGTGCAGACCTTGATGCCGCCGATCAGGGCGCCGTTGCCGGGGGCCTTGGCGAGGACGGCGGTGATCTTCTCGCCGGCGATCTCGCCGGCGCCGACCCGTTCGGGGGACAGGCGGGCCAGGCGGGCCTTCTGTTCGCGGTCGGCGGGGGCGTCCACGCGGGCGTAGGAGGGGGCGCCGTGGCGCTCGGTCAGTTCGCGGTAGTGGGCGCTGGGGGTGGCGCCGGTGACGGCGGTGATCTCGGAGGCCAGCAGGGCGAGCAGGATGCCGTCCTTGTCGGTGGTCCACACCCCGCCGTCGCGGCGCAGGAAGGAGGCGCCGGCGCTCTCCTCGCCGCCGAAGCCGATCGAGCCCTCCAGCAGGCCGTCGACGAACCACTTGAAGCCGACCGGGACCTCCACCAGGGTGCGGCCGAGGTCGGCGGCGACGCGGTCGAGCATGGAGGAGGAGACCAGGGTCTTGCCGACGCCGGCGTCGCCGGGCCAGTCGGCGCGGTGGCGGTAGAGGTAGTCGACGGCCACCGCGAGGTAGTGGTTGGGGTTCATCAGGCCGCCGTCGGGGGTGACGATGCCGTGGCGGTCGGCGTCGGCGTCGTTGCCGGTGGCGATGGCGTACTCGTCCTTGCGGCCGATGAGGGAGGCCATCGCGGCCGGGGAGGAGCAGTCCATGCGGATCCTGCCGTCCCAGTCGAGCGTCATGAACCGCCAGGTCGGGTCGGTCACCGGGTTGACGACGGTCAGGTCCAGGCGGTGGGTCTCGGCGATGCGCGCCCAGTAGGCCACCGAGGCCCCGCCGAGCGGGTCGGCGCCGATGCGCAGGCCCGCGTCGCGCACCGCGTCCAGGTCCAGGACGGAGGGCAGGTCCTCGACGTAGGCGGTGAGGTAGTCGTGGCGCCCGGTGGTGGCGGCGGCCAGCGCCCGCGCGTAAGGGACCTTCTTGACGCCGCGCAGGCCCTCGCGGATCAGCTCGTTGGCGCGGTCCTGGATCCAGCCGGTGGCCTGGGAGCCGGCCGGGCCGCCGCTGGGCGGGTTGTACTTGAAGCCGCCGTCGCGCGGCGGGTTGTGCGAGGGGGTGACCACGATGCCGTCGGCCAGCGCGCGGGGGCTGCGCCGGTTGTGGGCGAGGATCGCGTGGGAGACCGCCGGGGTGGGGGTGTAGCCGTCGGCGGCGTCGATCAGCACCTGAACGCCGTTGGCGGCCAGGACCTCCAGGGCGGTGGCCCTGGCGGGCTCGGACAGGGCGTGGGTGTCGGCGCCCAGGAACAGCGGGCCCGCGACGCCCTGTTCGGCCCGGTACTCGCAGATCGCCTGCGTGGTCGCGGCGATGTGGTCCTCGTTGAAGGCCGCGTCCAGCGACGAGCCCCGGTGCCCCGAGGTCCCGAACGCCACCCGCTGCCCGGGCTCCTGCGGGTCCGGGTTCAGCGCGTAGTACGCCGTCACCAGCCGCGCCACGTCCACCAGGTCACCGGGCTGCGCCGGCTGCCCGGCCCGTGCGTGTGCCATCCGTCTTCTCCCGCCGAAAGTCGGTACTCGCGATACGTCGTCGCTCCGCGCTCACCGATCGTAGCCAGAACGCGACCGTGCCCCGAACCGCGCGAACGGCCCGGGGCACCACGGACGGACGGGGACGGGCGGGGCGGCAGGGCTCAGGCGGGCAGTTGCTGGCGGTGGGCCGCCAACTCCTCGGCGGTGGTGGTGGCGAGGAACTCCGTCACCCGGTACTCGGTCAACCCGGCCCGCACGAACGGGTCGGTGGCCACCAGTGCCTCGATGCCGGCCCGGTCCGGTCCCACCGCGAGGATCACCCCGCCGTCGCGCGGCACCTTGCGCCCCGAGGCGAGGAAGGTGCCCGCCGCGTAGTGCTCCCGGAGCCACTCGATGTGCCGGGGCAGCACGGCGTCGATCGACTCCACGTCGGCGGTGTACGTCAGCTCAAGTACGAACATGCGGCCCAGGCTAGACCCAACGCCGTTCGGTCAAGGCGGCTCGGGGGCGCTCCTTCGTGCCGCGCGCGGCGTGGTCGGGCCGATTCCGCGGCACCGCCGAAACACCGGCGCTCCGGCGGTTCGACCACGGTATTCCGGCGCCCCGTCGCCGGCCGGAACAGCCGGGGCGAATATGACGCCCAGTCATCGGAAAGTCACGCATCTCCGTGGTCGGCGTACACCCGTGATATTTCGCGGCCCGATTCCCGCGGACGGATCTCCGTAGCCGGTTCGTCACGCCCCGCATTCGCTCCGCCCGGAATTCCACGCGCGACACGCGGCCCGCGCGGGGCCTTCCGGACAGTCCTTCGGGCAGGGCTTCCGGGCGGGCATTCCGGACGGGGCGCGGACACGGGCCGCCGGCCCGGCCTCGGCTAGACGTCGAGAGCGGCCTCGATGCGCTTGAGACCGTGCCGGGCGAGCGCAAGGTTGGCGCGCGAGCGGTCCAGCGCCAGGTAGAGGAAGAGCGAGCCGTGACCGCGGGTCAGCGGGCGGATCAGGTGGTACTGGGTGCCGAGGGTGATCAGGACGTCCTCGATGACATCGTCGATCGACAGCGCGGCCAGGGCGCGTATCTTCGCACGAACGACCTCGGTGTTGGCGGCGGCCGCAATCTCCAGGTCGAGTTGCTGCCCCCCGCCGAGGAACCCGAGCGACATACCGCTCTCGTAGTCGGCCACGGCCACTCCGATGGCCCCCTCGATGGCCATCGCGTCCTTGAGTGCGTCGTCAATGTTCATGCGCTGTTCGTCCTTTGCGTGACTTCCGGGCGGAACTCCCGTGTGCAGGAACAAAGTAGCAAGAAGTCACCGGTTGTGGTCACCTCGTGAAAATGATGGAATAAAGTACGCTACCGGGGGTTCAGAACGTGAAGGGGTACTGGTGCGCGCACTCGAAGCTTCCCTCTCCGATGTGCTCGGCTCCCCCGGAGTGGTCGGTGCCGCGCTCGTCGACGCCGTCACAGGTCTCAGCTACCAGTCCGCCGGGGACCACCGGCTGCTCGGGACCGGGGCCGAACTCGCCGAGCTGACCAACCTGATCGGCGAGCGGCTGTACGAGGCAGGGGCGGAGAGCGAGTTGGAGAGCCTGGTGGTCACCAGCACCCGCCATCACCAGGTCGTCCAGGTGGTGTCCCGGAAGGGCGACCCCCTGCTGCTGGCCACCGTGCTGGACCGGGAACGGACCAACCTGGCGCTGGCCGTCCGCCAGACCGCCGACCGCGCGCAGGACTTGCTGGCATGACCGACCCGTCCTACGACACGGCGCCGCCCGGCGTGCCCGCAGCTCCCACGACGCCGGCTCCGCCCACCGCGCGCAACGTGCCCGCGCTGCTGCTCGCGCTGCGCCGGACGGAGTTCACCGGCTCGGTCACCGTCTCCGGCGCACCGGGCGGCACGATCCACCTGGAGCAGGGTCTGGTCGCCGCGATCGAGACCCCCGGGGCCCCGACCGCCGAGACCCTGCTGCTGAAGTCCCGGCGCGTCGGCGAGGAGGAGTGGGCGTCCGCCGAGACGGCCGCGTCCGCCGGCCAGCCGGCCGACGCCGCCCCGACCTGGGGCGGCGACCTCGGCGCGGCCCTGGTGGCTCAGGGGTCGATCGGCGCCGCCGAGCTCGAAGCCGTCTGCGCCGCCGCCGCCTTCGACGGGGCCTTCGCCCTGGTGCTGAGCCCGCCCGGCAGTTGGGAGACGGCCGAGGCGGCGCCGCCTGCCAGGATCGCGCTGCGCCCGGGCATCGAGCCGGAGCGGCTCTTCGAGGAGACCGCCCGGCGGACGGCCCTGCTGACCCGCCTCTGGGGACCGCCCGGCGAACTGGCCCGCATCCGGATCCGTCCTGCCGCCCGGGCCGAGTCCGGCGCGCTGCGGATCCCGGTCCGCCACCGGGAGATCCTGGCCGCCGCCACCGGCCGCCGCACCGCGCGCGACCTCGGCTTCGCCCTGGGACGCGGCGTGTTCGCGGTGCTCCTCGACGTCGTACGGATGGACGCCCGGCACCTGCTCCACCGGGAACCGGCGCACCCGACTCCCCTGGCACCGAGCGTGGCCCCGCGCAGGCCGACGGGCGAACCGCCGCCGGCCGGCACCGGGCCGCTGCCGCGCCGCGTCCGCGGCGGACGCGGCGCGGGTGGTCCGGGCGGCCCCGGCGGCCTGCCCGCCCGATCCGAGGGAGCGGCGGCCGCTCCCGACGGTCCACCGAACGCACACCGCGCCGAGCACACCGCGCGTACCGAGACGACCGAGCAGAGCGAGAAGAGCGCACCATGAGCAGCCAGACACCGACCGCCGTGCTGGTCGACGAGTTGAAGTCCCTCCGCGACCGGGTCATGGGCATCTCGGAGAGTGTCATCTCCACCACCGACGGCCTGTTGGTGGCCGCCGACACGGCCGCCGTCCACCCCGAGTCGGCCGCCGCCCTGTCGGCCGCCATGCTCGGCCTCGGCCGGCGCACCGCGGCCGAGGTCGGCGTGGGCGGCCTGCGCGACGTGGTCACCCGCTGCAACAGCGGCTACGTCGTGGTGCTGGCGATCGGGGAGCAGGCGCTGCTGATGATCCTGGGAGACGAGGGCCTCGACGTCGCCGGCCTGCACCGCGAGTCGCCCGCCACGGTCCGCCGCCTGGGCGAGCTGCTCGGGATGGTCCCCGCGGTCTAGTCGGGCAGTTGCCGGAGCTCGGTTGCACGTGGGTCACGGCCCGCCTCCCCCGCCTCCGCGACTCCGCCTCGGGAGCAGGCTCGGGCTCGGGCTCGGGAACCCGGGCCCGGGAGTTCGGGCTCGAAAGTTCGGCCCCGCGGCGCCCGGCCGGGAGGGTGCCGACCCCCATCCTGCCAGGTCGGGCAAGGGTTCGGTAGGACGCAGCCCACCCTTCTTCCGCCTTGCCGCGCGTCGGTGCGCGCCCGCAGACTCGTGCGCATCCCCTTCCGTGTCCCGCGCCGACCGTCCTTTCCAGGGCGGCCGGCGCGCACGGCGTGCTGCCCCCGCACAGGGGCGGCGGGCGGACGGGGGGACCACACGAACGACGAAGGG
>NZ_JBIVVI010000654.1:0-5151 GCF_044757675.1 Kitasatospora sp. NPDC091257 | reverse complement strand
CCCGATGGCCCTCCCGACGACCCTCCCGCCCGGGCGCCCTCCGTACTCCCCGGTGCCGTTCACCGAACCGGGAGCAATCAGGCACCTCGTGATTGAGTAGGCGCATGAACCCGAAGACGACCCCCGGCCCGTTCCGCGTCGGCCTGATCGGCTACGGCCTGGCCGGCTCCGCGTTCCACGCGCCGCTGATCGCCACCACCCCGGGGCTGCGGCTGGACGCCGTGGTCACCGCCAACCCGGACCGGCGCGCCCAGCTCGCGCGCGAGCACCCCGGCGCCCGCGCCGTGGACACGCCCGAGCAACTGCTCGCCGACCCGGACGCGCTCGACCTGGTCGTCATCGCCTCGCCCAACCGCACCCACGCGCCGCTCGCCCGCGCCGCGCTGCGGGCCGGCCTGGCCACCGTGGTGGACAAGCCGCTGGCCGGCACCGCCGCCGAGGCACGGGAGCTGTGCCGGCTCGCCGAGGAGCGGGGCGTCCTGCTCTCCGTCTTCCACAACCGGCGCTGGGACGGCGACTTCCTCACCGCGACCCGGCTGGTGCGCGGCGGCGCGCTCGGCCGGGTGCACCGCTTCGAGTCCCGTTTCGAGCGCTTCCGCCCCAAGCCCAAGCCGGGCTGGCGGGAGCTGGCCGACCCGGCCGAGGTCGGCGGCACGCTGTACGACCTGGGCAGCCACCTGGTCGACCAGGCGCTCACCCTGTTCGGCCCGGTCGAGACGGTGTACGCGGAGATCGACGTGCGGCGTGACGGCGCGGTGGTGGACGACGACGCCTTCCTCGCCCTCACCCACACCTGCGGCACCCGTTCGCACCTGTGGGCCAGCGCCGTCACCCCGCTGATCGGGCCCCGGCTGAGGGTCCTCGGCGACACCGCCGGCTACGTCAAGCCGGGCATGGACCCGCAGGAGGCCGACCTGCGGGCCGGCCTGCGCCCCGACGGCACCCACCCCTGGGGCGCCGACCGGCCCGCACACTACGGCACCCTCGGCACCGACGAGTCCGCGATCTCGCTGCCCACCGACCCGGGCGACTACCCCGCCTTCTACACGGGCATCGCCGCCGCCCTGACCAACCCGGGCACCCCGCCCCCGGTCGACCCGCGCGACGCGGTGGCCGCCCTCGCCGTACTGGAGGCCGCCCGCACCTCCGCCGCGACCGGGACGGCGGTCCGCCCGGGCTGAGGAATGCCTCGCCGGAACCTGCCACCCCCACGGACTCGCCTCCTACGATGAGCGGATGAGCAGTCAACGGGGGCGGCAGATCGGCGCCGACGAGCGTCGCGATCGCGAACGGGCGTGGTCCGCCGAACAGAAGAAGCGCGAGAGCGCGTGGACCGCGGAGTTCGAGGCGCGGCAGAAGGCGCAGCAGGCCGAGGCGTGCGAACGCGAGCTGGTCACCTCCATCGCCGCGAACCGGGCGGCCTGGGCGGAGGGCCGCCGAACCGGAGCCGACGCCCTCGGCTACATCGACGTCACCGGGCCCGACGCCGTGACCGTACGGATCGCGGTGGTGTGGCTCGGGCGGTTCAGGGCGACCCGGAAGCGGCTGAACGACTACAACCCGTTCCGGAACGTCGATCCGGGCAGCGGCGAAGGACTGATCGTCCTCGTTCCGTACGCCGTGCTCGTGGGCCTGGACTCCGGGCTCCGCTGGCTCGTCCTGCAGCTGCTCGGCCGCCCGCTCTGGGCCGTCGCCGCCAAGGCGGGGAGCGACCGGGACAAGCGCGGGGGCAACACCGTCCTGCTGCGCACCCGGGACCGGGCGGTGGCACTGCGGCACGCGGCCGCCCTGGCCGACCGGGTCGAGCAGGAGGGGGCCGCCGCCCTCACACCCCGATGACCTCCACCGCCGAGCCCAGCCCCCGGAAGTCCGCGACGTTGCGGGTGTACAGCGGCAGCCCGTGGGCCGAGGCGACCGCGGCGATCATCAGGTCTATCCGGCGCGGGCGCGGCTGCCGCCCGGCGGCGATGGTGAGGGTGACCAGCGTCCCGTAGCGGGCGGCGGCCGCCGCGTCGAAGGGCAGCGGGTCGAAATCCGCCATCGCCGCGCCCAGCACTTCCAGCCGGGCCGCCCGGCTGGCCGGGTCCCGGGCCATCGACACGCCCTGCTGCAGCTCGGCGAAGGTGATCGCGGTCAGCTCCGGCACCGCCGGCAGGTCGGACGCGTTGAGCAGCGCCAGGTCGATGTAGACGCAGGTGTCCAGCACCCCGGCCGGCCGCCTCCGGGACGCCCTGCGGCGCTCAGCCACGCCGCCGCTCGAACGGGTCGTCTCCCTCGTCCCCGACCAGTTCCTCGGGCCCGAAGTACTCCTCGGCCTCCTTGCGCATCTGCTGGTAGTCCACCCGCGGCAGCTTCACGTGCCGCGCCACCAGCTCCTCCGCCGTGAGCCGCCGACGCCCGGACACCGGCCGCAGCTCGGCGACCTCG
This sequence comes from Kitasatospora sp. NPDC091257, assembly GCF_044757675.1. NCBI lineage: Bacteria > Bacillati > Actinomycetota > Actinomycetes > Kitasatosporales > Streptomycetaceae > Kitasatospora > Kitasatospora sp. NPDC091257. The sequence continues at coordinate 2,724 of NZ_JBIVVI010000654.1, read as the reverse complement.
ACCCCGTTCCTGGTGATGTGGAAGGTCTCGCCCGCCTCCACCGCGTCCATCACCGCGGCGGAGTTGTTCCGGAACTCCCGCTGGGTAATCGTCTTCACCCTTCCAAAGTAGCCCCGCGTAGCCCCGCCGGCTACACCCCGAACGGCCCCCGCCCGTTCCCCCGAAACCCGCCCCCGCCCGCGCCCGATCGGCTAGGTTCGACCACCGATCATTCGAACAGAGGGGGCTTCTGTCCGGTCGGGCACGGCACGTTCACGGACAGCGACCGGTACTGCGCGATCGGGCGCCCCCGTACCGGACGGGACTGGCCAGGAGGCCGACGCAGTGACGCGGAAGCAACGGTGGGTACTGCTGCTGGCGCTGGCGGGAACCGAGCCGCTGCCGGGGCACAACAAGCGGCTCGCGGCGAAGCTGTGGCTGGCGTCGGAGGCGGACGGGGGCGCGGGTGTGGGTGTACGGGATGGACGCGCCGTAGGGGATTTCCCCGATGGAGCGGGAACCCGGTGCGCCGTAGGATCGTCCTGCTGGTACGTCAGGAAGCCGATGGAGCACCGGGAGGGGGAGCGCGCCGTGGCCGTCGTCGCGATGCTGCTGGGCCTGCTCCGGGTGCTGACCGGGGAGTTGGTGGCCGACAGCGGGACGCTGGCGTCGGTGGCCGCCGTCGCGGCCGTGGCGCTGGTGGCCGGGGCGGTCGCCGGGGCGCTGGCCGGGGCGCGGATGCTGGGGGCGCGGGCGCCGGCGGCGGTGCGCAGCGGGGTGCTGCGGCGTCGGGCGTTCGGTACGGCGTTCCTTCCGCAGCGTGATCCGGACGCCCGGGGCAGGCGACGCCCGAGGGCGCCGGGGGCGGCCCTGGCGGCCGCGTGAACCCCCTTCTTCCGTAGGCAGTTCTTCGCAGCCGTCCTCCGCCGTTCACTCATTCCTGAGACCCCGGAGGGCTCGCTCCACCATGTCCGTACTCGCCGTTCTCGACCCGGCCGTCGCCCTGGCGCACGCCGTCGTCGCCGCTGTCGCCCATCTGGTGCCGACCGCGCTCGCCATCGTCCTGTTCACCGTCGCCGTCCGGCTGGCGCTGCACCCGCTGGCGCGGGCGGCGGCGCGCGGGGAGAAGGCCCGGGCGCGGCTGGCGCCGAAGGTCGCCGCGCTGCAGAGGAAGCACAAGGACCGGCCGGAGCGACTGCGGGAGGCGCTGGCCGAGATGTATCGGAAGGAGCAGGTGTCGCCGTTCGCGGGGTGTCTGCCACTGCTGGTGCAGGTGCCGTTCTTCTCGGTGATGTACCGCCTGTTCACCACGCCGAACGATCTGCTGGACCACACCCTGTTCGGTGTGCCGCTGGGCCTGCACGTCACGGGTGCGCACGGCGCCGGGCAGTGGGCGGTGTTCGGGGTGCTGTTCGCCGGGCTGGCGGCGGTCGGGTTCGTCAACTTCCGCCGGGCCCGACGCACGGCCGCGGCCGCAGCCGCGACGGCGACGGCGCAGCCCGCCCCGCAGCCGGGGGCGGGACTGCTGCCGTACCTGTCGTTCGGGTCGGTGCTGTTCGCGGCGCTGGTGCCGGTGGCCGCCGTGCTGTACCTGCTGACGGCCGGTGTCTGGTCGGCCGCCGAGCGGGCCTGGCTGTACCGGGACGGCACGCCGGTGCCGTCGGCCGCGCTGCTGGCCTGACGGGTGATGACCCGACGGGCGACGACCTGACGGGCGATGACCCGACGGCCCGGCCGTCAGAAGTGGCGCAGCAGCTCGGGGAAGGTCCCGAGCTGCAGCGTCGCCTCGTCCGGGCCGAGTTCCGCGTGCTCCAGCACCCAGGTGTGCTCGTGCGGGATGAAGACGGTGCGCAGGCCGGCCCGGCGGGCGGGGGCGATGTCGGACTTGGGCGAGTTGCCGATCATCCAGGTCCGGCCGGGGTCGAGGCCGAGGTCGGCGGTGAGCTGCCGGTAGGTGTCGACCGACTTCTCGGCGACGATGTGGATGCCGCGGAAGTGGTGGTCGATGGTGGACTCGGTCACCTTGCGCCGCTGTTCGCCCTGGTCGCCCTTGGTGAGCAGCAGCAGGTGGTGGCGGTCGGCGAGGGCGGCCAGGGTGTCGGCGACGCCGGGGATCAGTTCGACGTCGCGGCTGGTCAGCGGGGTGAGCAGGTCGTCGATCCGGGCCTGCTCGGCGGCCGTGGGGGTGCGGCTGTTGAGCTGCTCCAGGCAGTCGGCGAGGCTCTGCCGGAAGACGGTGGCGCCGTAGCCGAGGGTGGCGGAGTTGGCGGCCTCGATCCGGTTCAGCAGGGCCCTGGTGCGCTCCTGCTCGGCCGGGGTGGTGGTGACCCAGTCAAGGAAGCCGTCGATGACCCGCTCGAAGAGGACGTTGTTCTCCCAGAGCGTGTCGTCGGCGTCGAAGATCAGGGTCTGGTCGGTGTGCATCATCCGGTGGTCTCCAGGGGAAGTCGGTCGGGCGGCAGGGAAGGGCGGCACGGAACGGCGGCGGTGGAGGCCGGTCAGGCGGGCGGCAGCAGCCGGGCGGCGCGGTGGAGGGTCTCGCGGAGGTTCTCCTCGGTGGTCCGCCGCCCGGCCTCCTCGACGGTGAGCCACTCCAGCGGGGACGCCGGGTTCTCCGGCCGGGCCTGCTCCGGGGTTTCGGTGGCCAGCAGGAAGCGCAGGTCGGCGTGCTCGTGGGCGGGTTCGGCGGGCGAGGCGGGGACGGGCACCACGGCGAGGTGGACGAGGGCGGGGCCGGGCCAGGGG
>NZ_JBIVVI010000653.1:0-5152 GCF_044757675.1 Kitasatospora sp. NPDC091257 | reverse complement strand
GGGGCCCCTGCCCGGCGGGCCGGCGTCCGGCGGGCCGGCTACGGCTTGCGCGCCTCGATCAGGAACCGCGCCGAGTGGGCCACGAACGGGCCCTCGGCCCGGATCCGGGCGTCCAGCTCGCGCAGCCGGTCGCGGTACCCGGCCACGGTGAAGCCCGGGACCATCCAGATCACCTTGCGCAGGAAGTACACCACCGCACCGATGTCCCGGAACTCCATCCGCAGCCGCTCGGACCGCAGGTCCACCACCTCCAGCCCGGCCGCCCGCGCCTCGGCGCTCTCCCGCTCGGGGCGGCGGCCCTCGCGCGCCTCCGGCTGCGGCCCGAGGAAGTACTCGACCAGCTCGAAGGCCGACGCCGGGCCCACGTGCTGGGCGAAGTACGTGCCGCCGGGGCGCAGCACCCGGGCGATCTCCGTCCACCAGGCCCGCACCGGGTGCCGGCTGCTGACCAGGTCGAAGGCCCCGTCGGCGAACGGCAGCGGCGGCTCGTCGGGGTCCGCGACCACCACCGCGCCCAGCGGGTGCAGCAGGTCGGTGGCGCGGGCCACGTTGGGCGGCCAGGACTCGGTGGCCGCGAGCACGGGCGGGCGCCCGCCCAGCCGTACGGCGCCCGCGAGCACCTCGCCGCCACCCGTCTGGACGTCCAGGGCCGCGGTCGCCGTGCCCAGCCGCCCGGCCAGCAGCCGCTGGTAGCCCCAGGAGGGCCGCTCCTCGGTGGCCCGGCCGTCCAGCCAGGAGAAGTCCCAGCCGTCCACGGACACGGCCTCGGCCTCGGCGATCAGCTCTTCGAAGGTGCGCATGTCCGCATCATCGCGGCGACGATGCCCTCCGGCCAGCGGATTTCGCGCCCGGGCCGTCCCCCGACCAGTTGATCACTTTGCTCAAGGCCGCGGCCTGAACCGGAATATGAAGATCCTCTTCTTTCGGATCACGCCGGGCGGGCGTCGCCGGAACGAAGAGAACCTAGGTGGTCCTGCCGATGACCCGCTGGACGGGGTCCGGCGGGTCGGCGTCCTTGTCCTTGACGTGCGAGTCGGGGATCGCCGGCCCGTAGACCTGACGCATCGGGAGCACACCGCCCCAGGCGTTGCCGTGGTCCCAGTCCCAGTCCTGCTGGTTCTCGTGCTCCGGCTCGGCGGCGTGGTGCCGCTTGACGTTCACCGTCGCGTCCTCTGTCAGGCTGACGGAGAGGACCCCGGTGGTGGGGGTGTGCTCCCCGTCCGAGTCCAGTTCGCCGCCCTTGCCGTCCTTGATCGGGCGCAGCTCGGGCCACCGGCCCGGGACGACCTGGTTGCTGAGCGCCTCGAACGCCTTCGCCCGGTCCGCCGGATCGACCTTCCGCGCGATGCCGTCCACTACCACGGAGCGGTAGTTGAGGGAGGTGCTGATCGCCGCCCGCCCGACGATGAGGCCGTCGAGCAGGGTGACGGCCAGGCAGACGTGGACCCCGGCGTCGCTCCACAGCTGCCGCAGCGAGGGCGCCAGCTCGGTCTGCGGCGGCCAGTAGATGGAGCCGTGCAGATAGAGGCGCCGCTCGTCCCCCTCCTCGTGGTACGCGTAGACCATGGGCACGCACCTCGGCCTGCCCGTTTCTGGGTCGACGTGGGCGAGGGTGCAGACGTAGCCCTGCTTGAGGACGGCTGTGGCCGCCGCCAGGTCGGCCGTCTCCTTCGTCCTCTTGAAGTGACCGCTCATCCTGTCTCCTCGTCGGCGTCCTCCAGGGCCTTGGCCAGGATGGCCCGGGCCACGCTCTCGGGGTCCTGGCCGTGGAAGGGGCGGTCGAACAGCCAGTTGTAGAGCATCTCCCGGGAGATCCGCGGCTGGTAGGCCGGTACCTCGTGCCCGGCGTCGGGCACCGCGACCTGGGTGACGTTGTTGAGGCTGCGGACGAAGCCCTTCGGGTTGCCCTGCGCCTGCTTCCAGATCAACCGCGGGACCTCCTGCCAGCCGTCCTTCATGATCTCGTCGAGGATCTCCTCGGTGCTCTGGTAGCCGCAGGCGGTGTCGAAGTCCCCGGTGTAGAGCAGGACCCTGTAGTTCTCCTTCGCGTGGATGAGCTCGGCGTACAGCGACGAGGCATCCGCCATGTTGTCGGCCTTCAGTGCGGTGGCCACCGGACCGGAGTTGTCCGCGGACTCCCACGCGTGGTCGACGTGCAGGGCCTCCTTGACGGCGGCGGTGTTGAGGTAGACGGGCAGCGCACCCGCGGACAGGTCCTCCCAGCGCCGTACGTCGTAGACGTCGAAGTCGCCTCCGTAGGCCAGGATCGCGTTGACCAGGCCGTTGCCGAGATCGGTGGCCTTCTTCATCTCGCCGGCCTTGAGGACGTCCTGGAAGTGCTTGTACGAGGAGTCCAGGACGTCCTTCTGGCCCTTGCCGAGGAATCCGGACGCGAAGGCGTAGTCGATCATGACGCGGATCGAGAGTTCCGGTCTGATCCAGCCGTTTCCTACGGCGATCCCCTGCAGATTGAGGTGCGTCCTGGGCCTCTTGAGGTTCTCCTGGTGGATCTTCCGGGCGATGTACGGCACGTACTTGCCCGCATAGCTCTCACCGCAGACGTAGAGGGGGCACTTCTGGTACTCCGGGTACGTTTCGAAGAACTGAACCAGCGCCCGGTGGAACATCTCGCTGAGTTCGTCCTCGTCCTTGACGTACGTTTCCGACGTCTTGCAGTAGCTGTATCCCGCGCCGACCGGCTGGTCCCAGTAGAGGACGTGTGCTTCCTGGTTCCAGGTGTCGGGGCTGACCGAAATGGTCCCGGCGGCGTCGTCACCGACGCGCAGCGGCCCGTTCTCCAGGAACAGACCCAGGAGCGACGAGGCGCCGGGACCGCCGTTGAGCCAGATCAACAGAGGCGTCTTCTCGATCAGGTCCTTCTGCTTGTCGGCGTCGACGTGGGGATCGCAGGTCTGGCTCTCGAAGAACCAGTGGAACAAGCGGCTCCTTTCGGTGCCGGGACCGTCGACGTCCGCGTACCCGGCGTAGGACCGGACCGTCTTCGGGGCTCCTTCCTCCTCCTTCTTCCCGGGGTCGGGACAGAAGTGGATCGTCTGCGTGTTGAAGGCGTTCGCCGGGATCGCGTAAACGGGCTGACGGGGCATGGTTCGCCTTCCGTTTCGGGAGGGAGGTCAGGACGTCGGCGTAACGCGCCCGGGCAGCGGGCGGACGTAGCGCTCGATGTAGCGCTCGGTGTGCGCGACCTCCTGGAGGACTCCGATGCGCTGGCCCAGGAGGAGCTGGAGTGCGGGGAACCGCTTCTCTTCGAACAGCAGGATGTTCAGTGAACCGCCGTACTGGAAGTAGCCGATCTCGTCGCCCTTCTTCACCTCGACCGGGGTCGACTCCTCCGTGATCCTCCGGAACGGATCGAGGAACCTCACGGAGCCGATCGAGTTGAGGCCGACGGGTACCAGGGCGACAAAGCCTTCGCCGTCCGGATCCCCGTTGTGGTCCACGTACGGCGTCTTGATGATGACGTATCCGCGGCGGAAGTCCTCGAACAGGCTGTAGTCGTACCCGTAGCCGACGTTTCCCTTGTTGAGCAGGTCGGGGAAGTCCCGGATCCCGTAGTAGACGCCGCCGATGTCGTCGCGGGCCTCGACCACCCGGCCGCCGACCGGGGCGTGGTAGCGGTGGTAGGTGTCGGGCATGAGGATGCACGACACGGCCGTGCCACCGATGAACTTCTCGGCATACTTGGAGCCGTCGAGCAGCCTGCTGACACTCATGGTCACGGCCGCCTTGATCGGGAGCGGCGTGTCGGGCGCCAGGTTGTCGACGATCATGTTGATGATGCAGTCGGTCGGGGCGGTCACGACGCTGGGGTCGTCGGGGTAGTCGATCGGCCGCTTACCGGGCTTCAGTTCCCTGATGAAGAACTTGTTGAGGGTCGACCAGTCCCCCTTCTTGAAATCGGCCATCCGCTTCGGGCCGAGTTCATCGATCCACTGCTGGACCAGCTTCTCGGAATCCGTGGAATCCATCTGCCGACCCTGCAGCTGCGTGAAGTCCGCCAGCACCTCACGTCCTGATTCGCTGGTCACGAACGCGAGCCCCGCGGCGTTCTCGTAGCTGATCCAGCTGAATTTACGGATGTACTTCAACCCGTCGGAGATGGGCTGCTTCCAGCCCCAGTCGTACCATTCGACGAAGAATTCTGCCAGGGTCTTTCCGGTCGCCCCTCGCCAGTCCTTGTAAACGTCGGAGTCCGGGTACACCGTGGGCGGCGTCAAACCCCTGATCGCCGCGTCGAACTTTCGCCTGAAATCGCCTTCCTCGTCATCGTAGAGCTTCTCGACCTTCTCCTTGAGCTCCTTGATGTTCTGTGAGGCCATGTCCCGCTTCCTTCCGTGCGATGGGATCCCCCGGGCGCTGCGCCCTCACCAGTACGTCCCGATCCGCGAAGAACCGCGCCCGCAGCTACGCCGTTCGCCTAGAAACCACCTCCGCCCGGCGGTACGCCACATGTCGCTCCCGGCCGCGGACGGCCCTGAAGCAGCAGATCCACAGGGGCACTTCGGCACGGAAGGCCGGCACCGCTGGTGGACGCGCCCGGCCGTCTCGGGCGCCCACGGTCACCCCGACGGCCCACCGAGGCACCTGATGATGAGCGACCGTGATCCGCGCCGCAAAGCCGGACGCCACTGTGGCAGCGCGGGCGCTGACCGTCCCCGCCCCCTCCTCGCCGGCCCGTCGCCCGCCGGACCACCTGCACACCAGCGTCACCGTGGACAGGCCCGACCTCGAACTCCAGACCCTGACCGTGGACGGGAACGTCCAGGTCTCCGGGCAGACCAACGCCCAGGGCCTGCACTGCGCGCAGACCGCGCCGATCCTGCTCCAGTCCGGTACCTCCGGCCAGCGCCACCCGATGAGCGTCCTCGTCCGCAAGGGCAGACGGTCTCCGGCACGTTGGCGAATGTCGACGGCGACGTGGACACGGACACGGACACGGACAAAATGACGACAACACTGCACTGGTTCCCGATCGGCAAGTCCCTCGAACTTGCCGACGGCTGAGCGCCCTTGACGCAGTGACCGTGCGGCCGGTGTCACGGCCGCGCGGTCGGGCTGGGCGAAGACCTCTCCCGACCTGCGGCAAGGACCCGGATCGCGGACTTCCCCTGGCGGGGCCCTGCGCTGTGGGCCC
>NZ_JBIVVI010000652.1:0-5158 GCF_044757675.1 Kitasatospora sp. NPDC091257 | reverse complement strand
CCTGGTCCAGGACCCGCTGCGACGGGGCCCGGCGCGTGTGCGCCGGGCCCCGCCGTCGTTCCGGCCCGGTTACCTGCGAGTAGGACCGGCGGCCGTGGCGCACCTCTGTTCGCTGCGGGCGAAACTTTGTTCCGCAGTACGGAAGAAGCTGTGACGAGCAACGCGGAAGACGCCCGTCCGGCGGCTGTCAACACCGCGCTGAGCTGCGATGATGCCCTTCCGTCGGGGGTGCTCCCGCCCCGGTGACCGCTCCGCGGGACACCCCTGGGGCGGACCCGGACATCAGCCACCGTGAACAAGTGCGAAGATGTATTTCCGGCACGACTGGGCGCCCCACAAAGGCTTCCGACCCACCGGACCGCGACCGGCCCGGCGACCCACCCCATGCATGGAGGACGTGACGTGGCGAACGACGCCAGCACCGTTTTCGACGTAGTCATTCTCGGAGGCGGAAGCGGCGGTTACGCCGCGGCGCTCCGCGCCGCTCAGCTGGGCCTGAGCGTCGCCCTGGTCGAGAAGGGTGAGCTGGGCGGCACCTGCCTGCACCGCGGCTGCATCCCGACCAAGGCGCTCCTGCACGCCGCGGAGATCGCGGACGAGACGAAGGAGGCCGCCGAGTTCGGCGTTCTGGCCACCTTCCAGGGCATCGACATCAACGGCGTCCACAAGTACAAGGACGACGTCATCGCCGGCCTGTACAAGGGCCTCCAGGGCCTGGTGGCCTCCCGCAAGGTCACCTTCATCCAGGGCGAGGGCAAGCTCTCCTCGCAGACCTCGGTGGACGTCAACGGCCAGCGCATCGAGGGCCGCCACATCGTCCTGGCCACCGGCTCCGTGCCGCGCTCGATCCCGGGCCTGGAGATCGACGGCAACCGCGTGATCTCCTCCGACCACGCCCTGAAGCTCGGCTTCATCCCGAAGTCGGCCGTCATCCTCGGCGGCGGCGTGATCGGCGTCGAGTTCGCCTCGGTCTGGAAGTCCTTCGGCGTCGAGGTCACCATCGTCGAGGCGCTGCCGCACCTCGTCCCGCTGGAGGACGAGAACTCCTCCAAGCTGCTGGAGCGCGCGTTCCGCAAGCGCGGCATCAAGTTCGAGCTGAAGGCCCGCTTCTCGGGCGTCGAGTACACCGAGACCGGTGTGCGCGTCTCCACCGAGAACGGCAAGCAGATCGACGCCGACCTGCTGCTCGTCGCCATCGGCCGCGGCCCGGTCTCCTCCGGCCTCGGCTACGAGGAGAACGGCGTCGCGATGGACCGCGGCTACGTCCTGGTCGACGAGTACATGCGCACCAACGTGCCCACCATCTCCGCCGTGGGCGACCTCGCCCCGACCCTCCAGCTGGCCCACGTCGGCTTCGCCGAGGGCATCCTGGTCGCCGAGCGCCTGGCCGGCCTCAAGCCGGTGCCGATCGACTACGACGGCGTTCCGCGCGTGACCTACTCCAACCCCGAGGTGGCCTCCGTCGGCATCTCCGAGGCCAAGGCCGTCGAGCTGTACGGCAAGGAGAAGGTCGTCACCCTGAAGTACAACCTGGCCGGCAACGGCAAGAGCAAGATCCTGAAGACCGCCGGCGAGATCAAGCTCGTCCAGGTCAAGGACGGCGCCGTGGTCGGCGTCCACATGGTCGGCGCCCGCATGGGCGAGCAGGTCGGAGAGGCCCAGCTGATCTACAACTGGGAAGCCCTCCCGGCCGAGGTCGCGCAGCTCATCCACGCGCACCCGACCCAGTCCGAGGCCCTGGGCGAGGCGCACCTGGCGCTGGCCGGCAAGCCGCTGCACGCGCACGACTGATCACGCCCCACCCCCCTTCCCGGTACTTCCCGTACGCAAGTACCTCCCGTACGCAAGACTTGATAGGAGTCGCTGAAACCATGGCGGTCTCAGTAACACTGCCCGCGCTGGGCGAGAGCGTTTCCGAGGGCACCGTCACCCGCTGGCTGAAGGCCGAGGGTGAGCGTGTCGAGGTCGACGAGCCGCTGCTGGAGGTGTCGACCGACAAGGTCGACACCGAGATCCCGGCCCCGGCCTCCGGCATCCTGGCCTCGATCAAGGTCGCCGAGGACGAGACCGTCGAGGTGGGCGCCGAGCTGGCGATCATCGACGACGGCTCGGGCGCCCCGGTCGCCGCCGCGGCCCCCGCCGTCGAGGCCGCGCCCGTCGCCGCCCCGGCCCCGGTCGCCGCTGCCCCGGCCGCCCCGGCGCCGGCTCCGGTCGCCGCCCCGGCCCCGGTCGCCGCCGCGCCGGCCGCCGACGCCACCCCGGTGCTGCTGCCCGCGCTGGGCGAGTCGGTCACCGAGGGCACCGTCACCCGCTGGCTGAAGGCCGAGGGTGACACCGTCGAGATCGACGAGCCGCTGCTCGAGGTCTCCACCGACAAGGTCGACACCGAGATCCCGTCGCCGGTCGCCGGCACCCTGGTGAAGATCCTGGTCGGCGAGGACGAGACCGCCGAGGTCGGCGCCCAGCTCGCGCTGATCGGCGCCGCCGGTGCCGTCGCCGCCGCCCCGGCCCCGGTTGCCGCCCCGGCCCCGGTTGCCGCCCCGGCTCCGGTCGCCGCTCCGGCCCCCGCTGCCCCGGCCGCCCCGGCTCCGGCTCCGGTTGCCGCCCCGGCTCCCGCTGCCCCGGCGCCGGCCCCGGTCGCCGCCCCGGCGCCCGTTGCCGCTCCGGCCCCGGTTGCCGCCCCGGCTCCGGTCGCCGCCCCGGCCCCGGTTGCCGCTCCGGCCGCTCCGGTGGCCGACAGCGGTGACGCCTACGTCACCCCGCTGGTGCGCAAGCTCGCCGCCGAGCACGGCGTCGCGCTGGCCTCCGTCGCCGGCACCGGCGTCGGCGGCCGCATCCGCAAGCAGGACGTCATCGCCGCCGCGGAGGCCGCCAAGGCCGCTCCGGCCCCGGTCGCCGCTGCCGCCCCGGCCGCCGCGCCGAAGGCCGCCGCCTCGCCGTCCGCCCTGCGCGGCCAGACGGTCAAGATGACCCGCATGCGCAAGGTCATCGGCGACAACATGCTGAAGGCTCTGCACGAGCAGGCCCAGCTGACCAGCGTGGTCGAGGTGGACGTCACCAAGATCATGTCGCTGCGCGCCAAGGCCAAGGAGGGCTTCCTGGCCCGCGAGGGCGTCAAGCTCTCCCCGATGCCGTTCTTCGTCAAGGCCGCCGCCCAGGCGCTGAAGGTCCACGCGGTCGTCAACGCCCGGATCAACGACGCCGAGGGCACGGTCACCTACTTCGACACCGAGAACATCGGTATCGCGGTGGACTCCGAGAAGGGTCTGATGACCCCGGTCATCAAGGGTGCGGGCGACCTCAACATCGCCGGCATCTCGAAGAAGACCGCCGAGCTGGCCACCAAGGTCCGCGACAGCAAGATCACCCCGGACGAGCTGTCCGGCGCCACCTTCACCATCAGCAACACCGGCTCCCGCGGTGCGCTGTTCGACACCGTGATCGTGCCGCCGAACCAGGTCGCCATCCTGGGCATCGGTGCCACCGTCAAGCGCCCGGTGGTCATCGAGGCCGACGGCGGCACCGCCATCGGCATCCGCGACATGACCTACCTGTCGCTCTCCTACGACCACCGCCTGGTGGACGGCGCCGACGCCGCCCGCTACCTGGTCGCGGTCAAGGAGATCCTGGAGGCCGGCGAGTTCGAGGTCGAGCTCGGCCTCTGACCCCACCAGGTCCCCGCGGAACCCCGCGTACGGAACCCCGCGTCGTCCCCGGACGGCGCGGGGTTCCGCCGTTCCCGGCCCCCGGACACGCCGAGTCCCGGGTCGCACCGAGTCGCGGCATGCGCGGACGCGGCCGAACGGGGATGCTTGAGCGGTGATGGACGAGACGGACTTCTGGCAGATCATCGACGAGACCCGGGACGACGCCGACGGCGACCCCGACGAGCAGGCAGACATCCTGGTGGAACGGCTCCTCCAGCTGACCCCGGACGATGTGATCGACTTCGCCCGGCTGTTCCAGGCGCGGTTCCAGCGCGCCTACCGCCACGACCTGTGGGGCGCGGCCTACCTGATGCTCGACGGCGCCTCCGACGACACCTTCGACTACTTCCGGTCCTGGCTGATCGGCCAGGGCCGGGAGGTCTTCGAGGGCGGGCTCACCGATCCGGACGACCTGGCGGACCTGCTGCCCGAGTTCGACGAGGAGGAGGACGGCGAGGCCGAGGACCTCGGCTACGCCGCCGACGAGGCGTACGAGCGGCTGACCGGGCTGCCGCTGCCCGAGGTGGGCGTGCGGCAGCCCGAGCGGCCGGCCGGGCCGGGGCTGGACTTCGACGACCCGGACGTCATGGCGAAGCGCTTCCCCAAGCTCTGGGAGCGGTACGGGGACTGAGGGCGGTCAGGTGCTGCTGCCGGAGGAGCTGTCCTGCTTGATGCCCTTGAGGATCTGGTCCAGCACCGCGAAGTCCGGCGCGGCCGGACTGTCGTCCACGCCGCCCTCCATGACCACGTAGCCGCCCCCCTTGGCCGGGAGGGCGGCCAGCAGGACGTAGCCCTGGGTGCCGTCCGTGGTGCGGATGTGCCAGCGGGTGGCGTAGCCGAGCACTCCGGCCACGCTGATGTACCCGGAGCCGGCGTCGGTGTGCGAGCTGACGCCGGAGAAGACCTGCCCGGCGTAGGAGGGCATCTGGGCGTCGGCGGCGGCCTTGGGCGTGGTGCCCTGGATGATGTCCTTCTCGACCGAGAACTGGCCGCGGATGCAGGAGCTGCCGTCCGGGCAGGTGTAGCGGTCGGTGCCGAGGTAGACCGTCGAGTGCGGCGGGTTGTCGGACACCACCCAGCCGTCGAGGACCGGCACGGTGATCGCGTGCTCCGGGTCGGGGACGGTGCTCTTGACCGCCGGCAGGGGCTTGGGCGCCGCGGGGCTGCTGGTGGGCGCGGTGGGGCCGGGGCTCGGCGTGGGGCTGCTGCTCCGGGGCGCGGTGACCGTGGGGTCCGGGGTCGGGTCCGCCCGGTGGTCGCCGCCGCTGTTGAAGACCACCCCGGCGACGATCCCGGCCACCGCCAGCACGGCGACTGCGATGCCGATGATCAGACCGGTCTTCGGTCGGGCCGGCCCGGCCGGCGGCGGGTAGCCCGGGCCCTGAGCGGCCGCGCACCTTCCAGCAGCTCGGCGCGCTGCTCGCCGCGAGCCGCCCGGACCGTGACCCGGC
>NZ_JBIVVI010000651.1:0-5183 GCF_044757675.1 Kitasatospora sp. NPDC091257 | reverse complement strand
GGGTCCTCCCGGGTGGCGACGGCGCAGTACCCCACCCCGTCCCGCACCCAGTCGGCGACGAACCCGTCCAGCATCTCCTGCGCCTGGGCGATGTCCCGCTGCGGCCCGTTCGGGTTGTACCGGTTGGTCTCCGGATCCCCGTGGATCGCGAACACCGCCTCCAGGTCCCCCTCCTGGGGCCGCGTCAGCACCAGCCGCTCGGAGACGGCGACGATCGTGCGGGAGCTTCGGTCGGCGTGGTCGGTAGTGGTGGTCATGGCGCTTCCCCGTGTCTAGCGTAATAGGTCTAAGGCAAGATAGGCCATTACCACACCACCCGCCCACCCATTTCCGCCCGCCCACCCCCTACAGGATCGGCTCGCAGCCGACCGCCTCGCCCCCGACGGTGAGGAACTGCTTCCAGGCCTCGTCGGAGGTGGAGAACAGGTGTCCGAGTTGCCTGACCGTACCGATCCGGAAGTAGGTGGGGCGACCGTGGCAGGTCACCACGATCTCGTCCCGGGGAAGGGAACCCGCCCAGCGGGCTCGGCCGAATGCCGGCGAGGTGTCCCGGTCGGCGGCGTCCGGCCGGAGCCGGGGCTCGGTGGCGATGACGAGGGCGGAGGTGCCCTCGTGATCGCCGTCCGGCGTGATCTCGCACGTCCACAGCGGATCGGACCCGACGGTCACGGCCTCCTTGTAGCGCTTGTCGGCGGCGCGCAGGACGGTGATCCCCGGCAGGCCGCAGACGGCGTCGCCGTCGAGTTCCCGCTCGGTGCTCGCCGGGGTCAGCTCGCGCAGGGCGGGCAGCGGCGTCCTGCCGCAGCCGCGCTGGTCCGCCGTGCGATTGGCCGTCGACACGGCGAGCCGGGCGAGCTTCAGGGGGTCGAACTGGCCGCCGCCATAGGCGCTGACCTGGACCCACAGCCCGTTGGGACAGTCCGCGGGGAGCAACGCCCAGGCCTCCGAGTCGCGGACGGCACCGACCGCGCCGCCGTTCGCCGAGGCGGCGAACGTCCGGGCGCCGGAAGCGATCGGGAGGTGGAAGATGTCCTTGCTCTGGCCGAAGGACACCATGACGTGCCGATCGTCGCCGAACATCCCGCCGGCCACCATCACGGTGCATGTCGCCGTGACGCTGCTGTACGGCTCGGCGCTGACCTTGCCCGCCCCGAGCGCGTCGTTCAGCACCTGCGAACTCACCGTGCCGTCGCACACGCTCTTTGGGCCGTAGTCGTTGGTCATGTCGTCCCGCAACAGAGCCCACCCGCCGATCCCCAGGCCAACCGCCGTCGCCGCCACCGCCAATGTCACGACCCCGGCCCGCACGCGCAGGGCGCGGGTGGTGAACCCCCGCCGGTCGAGCGCCGCGTCGACGTGCCCGGCGAGGCCTGCGGAGGCCTTGTCCACGCCTTCGCTTCCCATCGTGTGCTTGCCCCCTCGTCTGCTGTGCGATTGGTCGGACCGGTCAGACGATCGGCTCGCAGCCGATCGCCTTGCCCCCGGCGGCGAGGAACTGCTTCCAGGTCTCGGTGGTGTCCGGAAACGGTTCCCGGACGGTGATGTCGGAGTCCATCCGGAAGTAGGTCGGCTTGCCCTGGCAGGTCGCCACCACCTCCCTCTGCGTCATGGGGGAGCCCGCCCAACGCGAGCGGCCGAACGCCGGCGACGCGTCCTTCTCGGAGAGCGGGCCGCGAACCCGGGGCTCGGTTCCGATGGAGAAGGAGATCGCGGAACGGCCCTGGTCCGTGCTGATCCGGCAGACCCACAAAGGGTCGAACGCGGTGTTCACGTTCTCCTTGTAGCCCTTGCCCCCGGCCGCACCGGAGGCCGTGAACCCGGGCAGGCCGCAGATCGAGGCCGGATTCAGCTCGTGCTCCTGCCCGGGCTGTGACAGCTCGTGCGGAGCGGGGAGCGACTTTCCGCATCCCTTGTCCGCGGCGAGGCCGTTGGCCGCCGCCACGGCGAGGCGGGCGAGCTTCCCGGAGCCGGGCCCGTCGGGGCCGCCCGACTTGACCTCGACCCGCAACCCGTTGCCGCACCCCTCGGGGAGGAGTGCCCAGGCCCGGTCGTCGCGAGCTGCCCCGGTCGCGCCGCCGTTCGCCGAGGCGGCGAACAGCCGGTCTCCCGATTCGGCCTGGTAAGGGCCGAGGTCGTCGGCCTGAAGGACCTGCACGAAGACGGCCCGGTGGCCGCCGAACATCCCGTGGCTCACCGTTGCCGTACAGAACGCTCCGCCACTGGGCGACTGCCAGGCACCGTTCGTCTCGCTGCCGACGGGGCCGGACCCGAGCGCGTCGTTCAAGGCCGCCGAGCTCACCGCACCGTCGCACACGCTGTCCGGCCCGAACGTGTTGCTCAGGTTGTCCGCGAGGAAAGCCCCCACTCCGGCCGCGACCGCCGCCACCGCCACCATGGTGACCGCCGCCCGGGCCCGCAGCGGCCAGGTGGTGAACCCCTTCCGGTCGAGCGCGGCGTCGGCCTTGTCGACCAGCCCCTTGGAGACCTCCTGCTGTCCTTCCGTCATGCGATCACCCCTTTCCGAAGGCCGCGGTGTGGGCCTGGGTGATCGACGTCTGGTAGTGGACGTTCGCCGAGTCCGCCAGTTGACCGAGAAGGAGGTCGCGATCCGCCACACCGAACTGGTGGGCCTTCTCCATGAGCATGGCCTGCACCTGGGACTGGCCCATGGTGTAGAGCTTGCTCAGGTCGCCCTGCGCCTTGGTGTCGATCTCCGAGTTGACCTTGGCCGCCCATTCGGACGTGGCGACATCGACGTAGCGCTGGGCTATGTCACCCACCGGCAGCCAGCTGGCGCCCGGCAGCATATTCGCCACCGTGCCGACGTAGTGGTAGTCCATCTTCGCTTTCCAGTTGACCTTGAACTGCTCGTCGGACTTGTGGTCGGTGATGGTGTCCGCCTGGACGGCGTCGAGTGCGCCGAGCGCCTTGCCGGCTTGGTTGACGAGGCCTTCGAACTTCGGATCGGGCCGGCCGTTGACGTCCCTGAACGCCTCCGGTCCGTACTCGGCCATCCGCCGGGCCACCTCCTGGGTCTCGGCCAGATGGATCAGGGCGTACGACTCCGGATCCTCGGCGGTGCCGCGGATCACCCGGAGCAACTGCTCGCGAGTGGTGCTCAATCCACCGGGTTCGGAGGGGCCGGGAAGGTCCTTGCTGAGGATGTCGTGGGTGTCGGCGACGTACTCGCTGACCATGGTGGCCATGGGGCGGCGGAGCCCCGAGTACATGGCGTTCTCGTTGCCCGCCTTGTCCCCGCCCAAGGTGGAGAGCGCGGTGTCCATGATCCGCGTCATCGTCGCGTCGTGCGGGCGTACTGGCGGCTGGCCGGGGCCGTGACCGGTCGCGGCGGACTCCAGCATCTCCGCGAACATCCGGTGGGAGATGTCGCGCAGGACGCTCTGGGGGAGCCTGCCCTCCTGGCCCTCGTCGAGCCAGGTACGGTCCTTGAGCAGGTGGACGAGGTTCTGGTTCTTGCTCGGGTCGAGGAATTCCTGGGTCGTCGCCACGTCGCCCTTCATCATCCTCAGCAGCGGGGCCAGAGGGTCGCCCTTCCGGGGATCGTCGATCCAGCCGGGGCCCCACAGTTCCTCGCCCTTGACCTTGCTGGAGGCCTCGAAGTCGAGCAGGTCGGTGCCGACCCTGCGCACGAAGGCCTTGTCGAAGTCCCCCTTCGCCTCCATCAGCGAGGTCAGTGCCGGGTAGTTGTCGTTCCACCCCGCCGCCGAGCCGCCGGGGCGGCGGGCCGCCGCGAAGAGCCGGTCCTCCCACTCCTTGCCCATCCCGCCGTCGCGGGTGGCGCTGGCGAGGGCGACGGACAGGTTCTTGTAGACGTCCTGGTAGCCCGCGGCGTTGTGGTTGCCGTGGGCGAGGCCGTCGTAGACCTTGCTGTACTCCAGCAGGGCCTCGGGGCCGGTCTTGCCGCCGGCGTTGAGGCCGTTGAGCAGGGTGGTGGAGAAGTCCTTGTTCTCCGCGTTGGCGGCCATCAGGGCCTGCAGCTGCTTGAGCTGGTCGTCGGAGAGGCTGCCGGCCTTGGACATCAGGTCCGTGGCCCGCTTGGCGTCGGCGACCGGACCGGTGCCGCCCGGGGTGGGGTTGAAGGCGGTGGTGCTGGTGCCGATGTCGGCCTGGAGGTCGACGGTGGCCCGCTGGTCGGCGGCGGTGGCCTTCGCGACGGCCTTGCCGAGCCGGTCCGACAGCGCCTGGGCGTTGGCCCGGATGGTGCGTTCGGCCTCGGGGTCGTTCCGTGACTCCTTCGGCACGGTCCAGTTGACCGTACCGTCCGCGGTGACGCTCAGGGTGGTGTCGGTCTGGGCGTCGTGGAGTGCCGTGTCGAGGTCGCGGCGGGCGGCGGCGAAGTCCTCGGCGGCGGTCTTCATGATCGCGGCGAGGGCGGTGGCGACGGCCGAGGCCTGCTTGAAGTCGCCGTCGATGCCCTGCATCGCCTTGGTCGCCTCGTCGGCGGCGTCGCCCTTCCAGCCGGCCCGCTGGGCGGTGCTGGTGAGGTCCTTGGCGACCCGGCCGTCCATGGAGGTGAGGGCCTTGGCCACGCCGGCCCAGGCCTCGGCGGCCTCGTTCACCCCGGAGAAGTCGGCTTCGTGCAGTTCCTTGAAGGACACCATCTCTTCGTTCCCCCTTGCCTTCTACCGACCCGGACGGAAGCCGGCGGCGATGGCGGCTTCGTTGGACTGGTAGTACTGCTGTGTCCGGTCGAGGTTGTTGGCGGCGCTGCCGAGCTTGCCGTGCAGGGTCTTGCACTGCTGCAGCCAGCGTTCGGTGCTGCCGGTGAGGGCGCCGCCGAAGGAGAAGCCGCGGATCCTGGTCGACGCGGTGCTCGCGTACTCGGTGAGGCTGTGCGCGCCCGCGCCCGCCTTGCCGTTGGCGTTGTCGAGGTCGGTGGCGATCTGGCGGGCTATCGCGGCCGAGGCGGTGAGCTCGTACGGGGTGTCCAGCCGGGTGGTGGCCTTGCCGGGCGGCATGAGGGGGAGCGGCGGCACGGTGGTGTCGCTCGGCTGTGCCGGATTGGCGTACGGCGACTTCGCGGCGTACGTGGACGCCGGGCCCGGCATCGGGTCCTTGGCCGGTGCGACCGGTCCCGTGACGAAGTTCGGGCTACCCATGTGCGGAAATCCTCCCCATTCGGCGATGCGGCCGCTCCCCTGTGGCATGACGACCGTACAGGG
>NZ_JBIVVI010000650.1:0-5187 GCF_044757675.1 Kitasatospora sp. NPDC091257 | reverse complement strand
CCTGGGTGCTGGCCCGTGCCCAGGACGCCCTGGACGTCCTGCCCGGGTACCGCCGCGGGTCAGAGCTTGCCCGCCGCCTCGGCGCGCAGGTCGCGGCGCAGCTCCTTGGGCAGCGAGAAGACCAGGTGTTCCTCGGCGGTCTTGACCGTCTCGACCGTGTCGTAACCGCGCGCGGCCAGGAACTCCAGCACGCCGTCGACCAGGATCTCCGGCACCGAGGCGCCGCTGGTCAGGCCGACCGTGGTGACGCCCTCCAGCCACTCCTCGCGGATCTCCTCGGCGAAGTCCACCAGGTGGGCGGCCTTGGCGCCGTACTCCAGGCCGACCTCGACCAGGCGCACGGAGTTGGAGGAGTTCTTGGAGCCGACCACGATCAGCAGGTCGGTCTCCGGGGCCAGCTGCTTGACCGCGACCTGGCGGTTCTGGGTGGCGTAGCAGATGTCGTCGCTGGGCGGGCTGACCAGCTGCGGGAAGCGGTTCTTCAGCTCGCCGACGGTGGCCATGGTCTCGTCCACGGACAGGGTGGTCTGGGACAGCCAGACGACCTTGGACTCGTCCCGGACCTGCACGTTGGCGACGTCCTCGGCACCGTCCACCAGGTGGATCCGGTCCGGGGCCTCGCCCATGGTGCCGATGACCTCCTCGTGGCCCTCGTGGCCCACCAGCAGGATGTCGAAGCCCTCGTCGGCGAAGCGGACGGCCTCCTTGTGCACCTTGGTGACCAGCGGGCAGGTCGCGTCGACGGTGGCGAGCTTCCCGGCCCGCGCCTCGTCGTGGACGGACGGGGCGACGCCGTGCGCGGAGAAGACGACGATCGAGCCCTCCGGCACCTCCTCCGTCTCGTCGACGAAGATCGCGCCCTTCTTCTCCAGGGTCTGCACCACGTACTTGTTGTGGACGATCTGCTTGCGGACGTAGATGGGCGCCCCGTACTGCTCCAGGGCCTTCTCCACGGCGATCACGGCGCGGTCGACTCCCGCGCAGTAGCCCCGGGGGGCGGCGAGCAGGACACGGCGCTGCGCGGTCTTGGACATGGCTCCATCGTACGGGCGGTCGCGACCCGCGCTCGTCCTCCCGGCCTCCCGCCGGGCCGCCCCACCAATGGCGGACACTTTCCGCGCAGACCCGGTCAATTGCGCCCAAAATATGGTGTCTATGAGCTCTGTGAGCGAGCAGGCGACGCCGAGCGGCCTGCGCCGCAGCCTGGGCGTGCGCGATCTGATGGTCTACGGGCTGCTGTTCATCGCCCCGATGGCGCCGGTGGGCGTGTTCGGCGTGCTGGACGCCAAGAGCCACGGAGCCGTCGCCACCGTGTACCTCGCCGCGACGGTGGCGATGGCCTTCACCGCCTCCTCGTACGCCCAGATGGTGCGCGCCGTGCCGCAGACCGGCTCGGTGTTCGCCTACGCGCGGGCCGGGCTGGGCGAGGGCCCGGGCTTCATCGCCGGGTGGATGGTGATGCTCGACTACCTGCTGATCCCCGCGGTGGCCTACCTGTTCTCCGGGATCGCGCTGAACTCCCTGGTGCCGGACGTCTCGCGCTGGGTCTGGACGGCGCTCGCGGTGGTGGTGACCACCGCGCTCAACCTGGCCGGGGTGCGGACGGCGGCGGCGATCGGCTTCGCGGTGCTCGCGATGGAGATCGCGGTGCTGCTGGTGTTCATGGCCGCCGCCGTGGTGGCGCTGGCCCAGGACGGCGCCCGGCGCGACTGGGACACCCCGTTCACCGCCGTCGGGGACTTCTCGCTGACCGCGGTGATCTCGGCGGTGTCCGTCGCGGTGCTCTCCTACCTGGGCTTCGACGCGATCGCCACCTTCGTGGAGGAGGCGGTCGGCGCCTCGGCGGCCGTGGCCCGGGCGGTGCTCTGGTGCCTGGCGCTGGCCGGGGTGCTGTTCGTCGCCCAGACCTACCTGGCGGCCCTGCTGGAGCCGACCGGACCGCAGCAGCTGGCCGCCGACCCGGCGGCGCAGGGCTCGGCCTTCTACGACACCGTGGAGAGCGGCGTCGGGCACTGGCTGCACGTACTGGTGGCGGCCAGCAAGGCGATCGGCGCGGCCTTCGCGGCCCTGGCCGGGCAGGCCGCGGCCGGGCGACTGCTCTTCGCGATGGCCCGGGACGGCCGGCTGCCGCGGGCCCTCGGTTCGGTCGACCCGGCCAGCGCGGTCCCGCGCCGGGCGCTGCTGGCGGCCGCGGTGATCACGATGGCGGCGGCGGTCTGGGCGGCCAACCGGGACGACGGCCTGGACCGGCTCACCTCGGTCGTGAACGTGGGCGCGCTGACCGCCTTCGCGCTGCTGCACGCCTCGGTGATCGGCTGGTACGCGGTGCGGCACGGCTCGCGGCGGTGGCTCCCGCACGTGGTCGTGCCGGTGCTGGGGATCGCGGTGATCGCGGCGGTCGTGTACGAGGCCTCGGGCACCGCGCAGCTCGTCGGGCTGGTCTGGCTGGTGGTCGGCCTGGTGGTGCTCGCCGTCCAGGGCTCCACCGGCCGGGGCGGCACCGGCCGGGGTCCCGGCCGTGTCGGCGGACGCCGCTAGCCTCGTACGCATGGCCAACACCAGCTCCCCCGAAGCGCCGCTCCCGGTCGGCAAGGTCTCCGCGCTGATCGGCGGCTGGATCGACCGGCTCGGCGCGGTCTGGGTGGAGGGGCAGATCACCCAGCTCAGCCGCCGCCCCGGCGCGGGCGTGGTGTTCCTGACCCTGCGCGACCCGCAGGCCGACGTGTCGCTCACGGTGACCTGCTTCCGCTCGGTGTTCGACCAGGTCGCGGACGTGGTGCAGGAGGGCGCGCGGGTCGTCGTGCACGCCAAGCCGGAGTGGTACGCGGCGCGCGGGCAGCTGTCCCTGCGCGCCTCGGAGATCCGCCCGGTGGGCCTCGGCGAGCTGCTGGCCCGGCTGGAGCAGCTGAAGCGGCGGCTCGCCGGGGAGGGCCTGTTCGCGGCGGAGCGCAAGAAGCCGCTGCCGTTCCTGCCGCAGTGCGTCGGGCTGGTCACCGGGCGCGGCTCGGCGGCCGAGCGGGACGTCCTGGAGAACGCCCGGCGGCGCTGGCCGGCCGTGCGCTTCGAGGTGCGCAACGTCCCGGTGCAGGGGGTCAGCGCGGTGGAACGGGTGAGCGCGGCCGTGCGGGAGCTGGACGAGCACCCCGAGGTGGACGTGATCGTCGTGGCCCGCGGCGGCGGCAGCGTGGAGGACCTGCTGCCGTTCTCGGACGAGGGCCTGGTGCGGCTGGTCGCGGCCGCCCGTACGCCGGTGGTGAGCGCGATCGGGCACGAGCCGGACCAGCCGCTGCTGGACTTCGTGGCCGACCTGCGCGCCTCCACCCCGACCGACGCGGCCAAACGGGTGGTTCCGGACGTCGGTGAGGAGCTGGCCAAGGTCCGCCAGCTGCGCGACCGCGCCCGCCGGTACGTGCTGTCCCGGGTCGAGCGCGAGCAGCACGGGCTGGACGGGGTGCGCAGCCGCCCGTCGCTGGCCGCCCCGCACCGGATGCTGGACGGTCGGGGGCAGGAGGTGGACGGCCTGCTGGAGCGGGCCCGGCGCACCCTGCGGCACCGGCTGGACCACGCGCAGAGCGACCTCGGGCACACCCTGGCCCGGGTGGTGGCGCTCTCCCCGGCGGCCACCCTGGAGCGCGGCTACGCGGTGCTCCAGCGCTCGGACGGCACGGTGGTGACCGACCCGGCGCAGGTCGCGCCCGGCGAGGGGCTGCACGCGCGGGTGGCGGGCGGCGGCTTCGACGTCACCGCGACTCCCGGGTAGTCGCCCGCCGCCGCGGGCCGGGGCTGGGGAGTGTCGGCCCGAGCCCCTACGCTGGCACCCATGGCAGAGCAGCAGGAGCAGCAGGACGCGGCGCCGAACCCGGACGACGCGCTGGGCTACGAGCACGCCCGGGACGCGCTGCTGGACGTCGTCCGGCAGCTGGAGACCGGCGGGACCTCGCTGGAGGAGTCGCTGGCCCTGTGGGAGCGCGGCGAGCAGCTGGCGAAGGTGTGCCAGCGCTGGCTGGACGGCGCCCGGGCCCGGCTGGACGCCGCGCTGGCCGCCGAGGAGGGGGCGACCCCCGGCGGGGAGTGAGGCGGATCACATCCGCTTGGGGAATCGTTGAATCTTCACCTATGTTGGAGGAAGTGAACGGCCGCGGCCGATCACCCCGACGAACCCCTTTTCCGCATGAGGTGCAGAAGCATGACCACCGACGCCCTGGTACTCGACGCTGCCGCTCAGGACCTCCTGTTCCGCGAGGCCCGCACCGCCAACACCTTCACCGACGAGCAGGTCTCCGACGAGCAGGTCCAGGCCATCTACGAGCTGGTCAAGTACGGCCCGACCGCCTTCAACCAGCAGCCGCTGCGCGTCGTCCTGGTCCGCTCGGCCGAGGGTCGCGAGCGCCTCGTCCGGCAGATGGCGGACGGCAACAAGGCCAAGACCGCCGCCGCCCCGCTGGTCGCCATCCTGGCCGTGGACAACGAGTTCCACGAGGAGCTGCCGACCCAGCTCCCGCACTTCCCCCAGGCCAAGGACCTGTTCTTCTCGGAGCGCAGCGTCCGTGAGCAGTCCGCCACGATGAACGGCGCCCTGCAGGCCGCCTACTTCATCATCGGCGTGCGCGCCGCCGGCCTGGCCGCCGGCCCGATGACCGGCTACGACGCCGAGGGCATCAACAAGGAGTTCTTCGGCGACGGCGAGCACTCGGTGCTGGCCGTGGTCAACATCGGCCGCCCGGGCGAGGACGCCTGGTTCCCGCGTTCGCCGCGCCTGGCCTACGACGAGGTCGTCACCACGGCCTGATCCGCCCCGCGCACGCCGAAGGGCCCCGCACCGGTTCGTCCGGCGCGGGGCCCTTCGGCGTGTCCGGGAAGGCGGGCGGAAGCGGGGCTACTTGAGCGCCTGCGCCAGCTCGGCCAGCTCCTCGTAGGAGGCGGTGCCGGTGAGCAGGGTGGTCCCGGGGCCGGTCTGGACGGCCAGCGCGCGGTCCTTCTCGCCCTGCACCCGGTCCCAGGTGCGGCCGGCCACCTCGGAAGTGCCGTCCGACGCGGCGCCCTTGACGTGGTCGGCCAGCAGGGAGTCGCGCGGCACGTCGCTCTGCTCGATCGCCGCGTACCGGCCCGAGGGGGTCACGAAGCCCAGGTGCCAGGCGTTGCCCTTGCCGTTGTTCTGGTCGGCCGGCCGGTAACCGACCGAGGTGG
>NZ_JBIVVI010000649.1:0-5190 GCF_044757675.1 Kitasatospora sp. NPDC091257 | reverse complement strand
GGGCGGCGGCCGCGGTCACCTGCCCGGGGGTGCGGCGCTCCAGGGCGGCGGACCAGAGGGCCAGCAGCAGGGCCGCAGCGGCGAGGACGGCGCCGACCCAGTTCGGGGCGGTGTAGCCGAGACCGGCGGTGATGACCATGCCGCCGAGCCAGGCGGCCAGCGCGTTGCCGAGGTTGAAGGCGCCGATGTTGACGGCGGAGGCCAGGGTGGGGGCGCCGTGGGCCTGGTCCAGGACCCGCTTCTGGAGCGGGGGGACGGTGGCGAAGCCGAGGGCTCCGACCAGCAGGACGGTGACGGCGGCGGCGACCTTGTTGTGGGCGGTGAGGGTGAACAGCGCCAGCACCACGGCGAGCCCGCCGAGGGTGGTGTAGAGCATCGGCATCAGCTTGCGGTCGGCGTAGCGCCCGCCCAGCAGGTTGCCGAGGAACATGCCGACGCCGAACAGCACCAGCAGCCAGGTGACGGAGCCTTCGGCGTAGCCGGTGACGTTGGTCATCATCGGGGCGATGTAGGTGATCGCGGCGAAGACGCCGCCGAAGCCGAGCACGGTCATCGCCATCGCGAGCAGCACCTGCGGATTGCGGAAGGCGGTGAGCTCGCGGCGCAGGTGGGCGCCCTCGGCGCGGGGCACGGCCGGTACGAGCCCGGCGATGCCGAGCAGGCCGAGCACGCCGAGCGCGGCGACGCCGGCGAAGGTGGCGCGCCAGCCGACGGCCTGGCCGACGAAGGTGCCCAGCGGCACGCCGACGATGTTGGCGACGGTCAGCCCGGTGAACATGGTGGCGATGGCGCCGGCCTTCTTCTGCGGGGCGACCAGCTCGGCGGCGACGACGGAGCCGATGCCGAAGAAGGCGCCGTGGGCGAGCGAGGTGACGATGCGCCCGGCCAGCATCACGGGGAAGGACGGGGCGAACGCGGAGAGCAGGTTCCCGGCCGTGAACAGGCCCATCAGCAGCATGAGCATGGTCTTGCGGCTGATCCGGGTGCCGAGGGCGGTCATCAGCGGGGCGCCGACGACCACGCCGAGGGCGTAGCCGGTGACCAGCAGGCCCGCGCTGGGGATGGAGACGCCGAAGTCGCCGGCGATCCGGGGCAGGAGGCCCATGATCACGAACTCGGTGGTCCCGATCCCGAATGCGCCGATGGCCAGGGCGATGAGAGCGAGAGGCATGGGCCCGAACCCTTCTGTGATTGCTTGAGCTAGCGCCTTGCGTGCTTAAACAATAGTTGCAGGCGCGCGATAAGTGCAAGCGAGGGTATGGGGCATGCGCCATAGGTTGCATGCGCCATGGGTTGCATGCGCCATGGGGTGGGACGGACGGGAAACGCGACCGGGCCCGGCCCGTCCGAACCGTGGGAGCGGTTCGGACGGGCCGGGCCCGGGGGAGCGGCGGTGCGGGGCCGGCCGGGGTCAGCGGGCGGGCGAGGCGGCGTCCACGGCCTCGACCGCGCGGACCAGCGAGGTCAGCTCGGGGTTGCGGGCGGCTTCGTCGAGCGCCTCGCGCAGTGCGGCGTCGTTGGTCGGCCGGGCCCGCTCCAGGAGCTTCAGCCCGTCCTCGCTCACATTGGTGTAGATGCCGCGGCGGTCGGTCGGGTACAGGTAGCGCGCCAGCAGGCCGCGGTCCTCCAGTCGGGTGACCAGGCGGGTGGTGGCGCTCTGGCTGAGCACGACCGCGTCGGCGACCTGCTTCATCTGCAGGTGCCCGCCCTCGCCGTCGTGCTGGCGGCTGAGCACGTCGAGCAGCGAGTACTCGCGCACGCTCAGGTCGTGTCCGGCCTGCAGGGCGCGTTCGATGTGGGACTCGATCCGGCCGTGCAGGAGGGACAGGGCGTTCCAGCCGCTGGCGAGGGCGGTGAGTGCGGGGTCCGTGGCGGTCATGGGGCCCGGCCTCCTTCCGGATGTGGCTGAGTCCAGGATAAGCCATGGACTAAAATATCGGCTAGAGCCTGTATAGCGCTTGTGCAAGCAATCCTCTCGCGCGTGCCCGGGTGGGCACGGATGGGGTGCCGGGTGCGAGACGTCGGGCGGCGCCCAGTGCTCGCAAGGCTTTGGCGTAAATGGTTCAGACCATTGACGCGAGGGGAAGGCAGCTCCTACGGTGTCGGGCAACCGATCTGGCGCGGGCATGCCATATCTCCGGCAGGCCGCCGTGCGCACCCCCACGCGCACGTGAACGCCCCGCGCCGGGCGCACACTCCATCCACCCCCACGGAGGAGCACCATGCGCAAGCGCCATCTGATCGCCGCCGCCGCGGCCGCGATCGCCCTGCCGATCGCGGCGGCCCTGCCGGCCCAGTCGCACGGCTTCATCAACCTGCCGCCGAGCCGTTCCGCGCTCTGCGGCGCCAACGCCGTCCCGTGGGACTGCGGAGACATCCAGTGGGAGCCGCAGAGCGTCGAGGGTCCCAAGGGCTTCCCGGGTCGCGGCCCGGCGGACGGCACCATCTGCGCCGGCGGGGACGCCCGCTGGGCCCCGCTGGACAACCCCCGGGGCGGCGCCTGGCCGACCACCAGGGTGACGGCGGGCCAGCAGCTCACCTTCACCTGGGAGATCGAGGCCCGGCACTCCACCACGAACTTCACGTACTACCTGACCAAGCCCGGCTACAGCGCGAGCCAGCCGATCACCCGGTCCGCCCTGGACCTGACCCCGTTCCTGACCGTCCCCTACAACGGCCGCCAGCCCGCCGCCACCACCACCCACACCGGGACCCTGCCCACCGGCCGCACCGGCCACCAGGTGATCGTCGCCGTCTGGGAGATCGCCGACACCGGCAACGCCTTCTACTCCTGCACCGACGTCCAGTTCTGACCGTCCCCGGGCCGTCCCGACGGCCCTGACCGGTCGCGTCCCACCGTGCCCCACCGTGCCCGACCGGGCCCCACCGTGCCCGACCGCGTCCCGCCGACGCCGCCGCCCGACTCCGGACGGCGCCGGCGGGCCGCCCGACCGCACCGCAGGCCCCGGGCCCGACCCCCGGCCCGACCGCACCGCAGGCCCCGGCCCGGGCCGTGCTCGCGCGCCGCAGAAGCCGCCAATGGGTACATTGGCGACATTTGGCAGCAGTGCCAGGCTCCGCGCGTCCACGAAAGAAGGCCGACCGCCTTCGGAAAGGGTCTCCATGCGCCCCGACCTCAGCCCCGCCGTCCTCGCCGAGCTGCGCCGGCCGCGGCCCTATCCGGTGGTGTCGATCCTGATGCCCACGCACCGCCGGGAGCCGGACAACACCCAGGACCCGGTCCGGCTGCGCAACCTGCTGGCCGAGGCGAAGGAGCGCGTCCAGGCGGACCCGGAGGTCTCCCGCGCCGACCGGATCGACGTGCTGGAACAGCTCGACCGGGCCCACACGGAGGTCGACCTGGTGCACGCCGAGGACGGCCTGGCGATCTTCGCCGCCCCCGGCGAGCACCAGGTCTGGTCACTCGGGCGCACCGCCCCCGCCCGGGTGGTCCTGTCCGACACCTTCCTCACCCGCAACCTGGTCGCCGCGCACGCCGCCGAGCGCCCGTTCTGGGTGCTCGCGGTCGCCGCCGACAAGGTGGTGCTCTGGGGCGGCACCGAGGAGCGGGTCACCGAGGAGAAGGGCCGGGGCTTCCCGCTGGTGCGCGTCTTCGACAACCCCGACCCCGAACGCCAGGAGCAGATCGGCGACACGCCCAGCACCTTCCGCGACGAGGCGACCAAGACCTTCCTGCGCCAGGCCGACACCGAGGTCGGCAGGCTGCTGGCCGCCGCCCCCCGCCCGCTGTACGTGGTCGGCGAGGCCGCCGCGCTCGCCCTGCTGGACGCCGTCGGCCCGATCGCCAAGGAGTCCACCGCGCAACTCCCGCACGGCGGCCTGGCCCAGGCCGACGCCGAGACCGTCCGCAAGGTGGTCGAACCCGCCGTGCGCGCCCACGCCGACCAGGAGGTCGCCGAGCACCTCGCCCAGCTCGACAAGGCCCGCGGCGCCCAGCAGTTCGCGGCCGGCCTGGACGAGGTCTGGCGGACCGTCGGCGAGGGCCGGGTCGCCCGCCTGGTGGTCGAGGAGAACTACCGCGCCACCGTGCGCGACGAGGGCGAGCACCTCGTGCCCGCCGAGGCCGACCAGCCCGGCGCCCGCGAGGACATCGTGGACGAGGTGATCGAGCGCACCCTGGACACCGGCGGCCAGGTCGGCTTCGTCCCCGACGGCACCCTCGCCGACAGCGACCGGATCGCCGCCGTCCTGCGCTACTGACCCGCCCTCGACCGCGGCCGCCCCCTTCGTCGGTGGGCGGCCGCGGCGCATCGGAGGCACCCGCTCCCGTCGCACAGGGCGACCGTCCGGCCGGGCCCGCCCCACCGCGCGTCCGCCCGCCGCACCCCCCGGCAGCGCGAGGCCGCGCCCACGCGAGGCGTGGGCGCGGCCGGGGCAGTGCGGTCGTGACGGGGCTCAGCGGGTACGGCGGGCGCGGCGGGCGCGGATCAGCAGGAGCACGCCCGCGGCGACGGCGCCGAGCGCGGTGAGGCCGACGACGGGCAGCAGCCGGGCCGCGTTGCTACCGGTCTCGGGCAGCTGGCCGCCGTGGCCGTGGTCGGGCGGGGGGACGTGGGTCGGGCTGTGGCCCGGGCTGTGGGTCGGGTGCGGCGAGGGGCTCGTGGTCGGACTCGGGCTGGGGCTCGGGCTGGGGCTCGGCGACGACGTCGGGCTCGGGCTCGGGCTGGGGCTGGGGCTCGGGACGGTGACCGGGACCTCGGTGCGGCAGCGCGCGTCCGTCGAGCCCTGCGAGCAGTTGTTGGCGTAGGTGCCGGAGGAGACGGCGTTGCGCAGGACCGCGTCGGCGGCCAGCGGGGAGCGCACGGTGACGGAGTAGTTGATGGTCACGGTGGCCCCGACGGGCAGGTCCCCGCTCCAGGTCAGCGCGGTGCCCGCGAACTGGACCTGACCGCGGTCCGCGGTGGCGTCGTTAACCTCGCTGTCGGGAGGTGACACGAACAGCAGAACCACGTACCTGCGCGGACCGGCGTCGACGCCTGCCGGACGGTTCTTTCACCCGCGTGGGGCAACACCGCTTGACGGCCCGTCCGAGGCGCGCGAACGGCCGGTACCCAGGATTCGGTACGGGGGATTGGGTAGCGCTACGCATTGTTCCCGCCCCCGCCCAGCCGGTTTCCTGGAGCCCGCCCCACACCCACCATCCACTCGATCTCGACGGTCCCGACGATA
>NZ_JBIVVI010000648.1:0-5208 GCF_044757675.1 Kitasatospora sp. NPDC091257 | reverse complement strand
GAGTACGCGGCGGCCGGCATTCAGCACGTGTACGTGCACGCCACCTTCCTGCGCGGGCGCGCCACCGTGCTGGCCGGGGAGCTCGCCGAGCAGGGCGGCACGGAGTGATGCTCCACGCCACGCTCGCCCAGGAGCAGGCGAAGGTCACCGACTGGCCCGGTTACATCGGCTGGTCCATCGGCCTGCTGATCGTGATCGGCCTGGTCTACTGGCTGATGCGCCAGGGATGGAACTGGCGGCGCACCCTGCAGTCCGGCATCCCGCCGCTGCCGGCCGTGCCGGACCGCGCCGGACGCACCATCCTGGAGACCAGCGGCCGGTACCACGGCACGACCACCGCCGGGAACTGGCTCGACCGGGTCGTCGCCCACGGCCTGGGCACCCGCAGCCGCGCCGACCTCACCCTCGGCGAGGACGGCCTGCTGGTGCAGCGCCCCGGTGACGTCGACTTCTGGATCCCGGCCGAGCACCTGACCGGTGCCCGCACGGACTCCGGGATCGCCGGCAAGGTCGTCCCCTCCGGGCTGCTCGTCGTCAGCTGGGCGCACGAGGGCACCGAGCTGGACTCCGGCTTCCGGGCCGACCACCCCGACGAGCACGCCGCCTGGGTCGAGGCGATCGCTCGACTCGCAACACGTACGAAGACGAAGACGGAAGAGGCCGCGCAATGACCGCACCTGCCCCCACCACGCAGCGCCAACGGCGGGAACGAGTGCCTGCCGTGCTCGTCCTGGAGGACGGCCGGACCTTCCGCGGACAGGCCTACGGCGCCATCGGCGAGACCTTCGGCGAGGCGGTCTTCAACACCGGCATGTCCGGCTACCAGGAGACCCTCACCGACCCGTCGTACCACCGCCAGGTGGTCGTGATGACCGCCCCGCAGATCGGCAACACCGGCTGGAACGACGAGGACGACGAGTCCAAGCAGATCTGGGTCGCCGGCTACGTCGTGCGCGACCCCGCCCGGGTCGCCTCCAACTGGCGCTCCCTGCGCCCGCTCGACGAGGAACTCGTCAACCAGGGCGTCGTCGGCATCAGCGGCATCGACACCCGCGCGCTGACCCGCCACCTGCGCGAGCGCGGCGCGATGCGCTGCGGCATCTTCTCCGGCGAGGCGCTGGCCGACCCGGCCGCCCTGCTCGCCCGGGTGCAGCAGTCGCCCGAGATGAAGGGCGCCGACCTGTGCGCCGAGGTCGCCACCACCGAGCCGTACGTGGTGCCCGCGATCGGTGAGAAGCGCTTCACCGTCGCCGCGCTGGACCTCGGCATCAAGGCGATGACCCCGCAGCGGATGGCCGAGCGCGGCATCGAGGTGCACGTGCTGCCGGCCAACTCCACCCTGGAGGACGTCTACGCCGTCAACCCGGACGGCGTCTTCTTCTCCAACGGCCCGGGCGACCCGGCCACCGCCGACCACCAGGTCGCCGTCGCGCAGGGCGTGCTGGAGCGCAGGACCCCGTTCTTCGGGATCTGCTTCGGCAACCAGATCCTCGGCCGCGCCCTGGGCTTCGGCACCTACAAGCTCAAGTACGGCCACCGCGGCATCAACCAGCCGGTGCAGGACCGGACCACCGGCAAGGTCGAGGTGACCGCCCACAACCACGGCTTCGCCGTGAACGCCCCGCTGGACAAGGTGAGCGACACCCCCTACGGGCGGGTCGAGGTCTCCCACGTCTGCCTCAACGACGACGTGGTCGAGGGCCTGCAGGCACTCGACGTCCCCGCCTTCAGCGTGCAGTACCACCCCGAAGCGGCCGCCGGTCCGCACGACGCCGCCTACCTGTTCGACCGCTTCGTGAAGCTCATGGAGGGCCAGCGTGCCTAAGCGCACTGACATCAAGTCCGTCCTGGTGATCGGCTCCGGCCCGATCGTGATCGGCCAGGCCGCCGAGTTCGACTACTCGGGTACGCAGGCCTGCCGGGTCCTCAAGGCCGAGGGCCTGCGGGTCGTGCTGGTCAACTCCAACCCGGCCACGATCATGACCGACCCGGAGATCGCCGACGCCACCTACGTCGAGCCGATCACCCCGGAGTTCGTCGAGAAGATCATCGCCAAGGAGCGCCCCGACGCGCTGCTGCCGACCCTGGGCGGCCAGACCGCGCTCAACACCGCGATCTCGCTGCACGCGGCGGGCACGCTGGAGAAGTACGGCGTCGAGCTGATCGGCGCCGACGTCGAGGCGATCAACAAGGGCGAGGACCGCGAGCTCTTCAAGGGCGTCGTCGAGGCCGTCAAGGCCAAGATCGGCCACGGCGAGTCCGCCCGCTCGGTCATCTGCCACACCATGGACGAGGTGCTGGCCGGCGTCGACACGCTCGGCGGCTACCCGGTCGTCGTGCGCCCCTCCTTCACCATGGGCGGCGCCGGCTCCGGCTTCGCCCACAACGAGGAGGACCTGTGCCGCATCGCCGGCCAGGGCCTGACCCTCTCGCCGACCACCGAGGTGCTCCTGGAGGAGTCCATCCTCGGCTGGAAGGAGTACGAGCTGGAGCTGATGCGCGACAAGCACGACAACGTCGTGGTCGTCTGCTCCATCGAGAACTTCGACCCGATGGGCGTGCACACCGGTGACTCGATCACCGTCGCCCCGGCGATGACCCTCACCGACCGCGAGTACCAGATCCTGCGCGACATCGGCATCGCCGTCATCCGCGAGGTCGGCGTCGATACCGGCGGCTGCAACATCCAGTTCGCGGTCAACCCCGAGGACGGCCGGGTCATCGTCATCGAGATGAACCCGCGGGTCTCCCGCTCCTCGGCGCTCGCCTCCAAGGCCACCGGCTTCCCGATCGCCAAGATCGCCGCCAAGCTGGCCGTCGGCTACACCCTGGACGAGATCCCCAACGACATCACCGAGCAGACCCCGGCCTCCTTCGAGCCGACCCTCGACTACGTCGTCGTCAAGGTGCCGCGGTTCGCGTTCGAGAAGTTCCCGAGCGCCGACGCCACCCTGACCACCACCATGAAGTCCGTCGGCGAGGCCATGGCCATGGGCCGCAACTTCCCCGAGGCGCTGCAGAAGGCGCTGCGCTCGCTGGAGAAGAAGGGCTCCCAGTTCTCCTGGGCCGGCCCCGTCGGCGACAAGGCGGAGCTGCTGGCCAAGGCGGTCGTGCCGACCGACGGCCGGATCAACACCGTGATGGACGCCGTCCGGGCCGGCGCCACCCCGGAGGAGGTCTTCGAGTACACCAAGATCGACCCGTGGTTCGTCGACCAGCTCTTCCTGCTGGACGAGATCGCCGGCGAGCTGGCCGAGGCCGCCGAGCTCACCCCCGACCTGCTGCGCCACGCCAAGCGGCACGGCTTCTCCGACCAGCAGATCGGCGAGATCCGCGGCCTGAAGCCGGACGTGGTCCGCGAGGTGCGCCACGCCCTCGGCATCCGCCCGGTGTTCAAGACCGTCGACACCTGCGCCGCCGAGTTCGCCGCCAAGACCCCGTACTTCTACTCGTCCTACGACGAGGAGAGCGAGGTCGCCCCGCGCACCAAGCCCGCCGTGATCATCCTGGGCTCCGGCCCGAACCGCATCGGCCAGGGCATCGAGTTCGACTACTCCTGCGTGCACGCCTCCTTCGCGCTCGCCGAGGCCGGGTACGAGACCGTCATGGTCAACTGCAACCCGGAGACCGTCTCCACCGACTACGACACCTCCGACCGGCTCTACTTCGAGCCGCTCACCCTGGAGGACGTGCTGGAGATCGTCCACGCCGAGCAGCAGGCCGGCCCGCTCGCCGGTGTGATCGTCCAGCTCGGCGGCCAGACCCCGCTGGGCCTGGCCCAGGCGCTCAAGGACAACGGCGTGCCGATCGTCGGCACCCAGCCCGAGGCGATCGACCTCGCCGAGGAGCGCGGCGCCTTCGGCCGCGTCCTGCGCGACGCCGGCCTGCCGGCCCCCAAGCACGGCACCGCCTTCTCCTTCGAGGAGGCCAAGGCGATCGCCGACGAGATCGGCTACCCCGTGCTCGCCCGCCCGTCCTACGTGCTCGGCGGCCGCGGCATGGAGATCGTCTACGACGAGGCCTCGCTCGCCTCCTACCTGGAGCGCCACGCCGGCCTGATCTCCGAGCACCCGGTGCTCATCGACCGCTTCCTCGACGACGCGGTGGAGATCGACGTCGACGCGCTCTACGACGGCACCGAGCTCTACCTCGGCGGCGTCATGGAGCACATCGAGGAGGCCGGCATCCACTCCGGCGACTCCGCCTGCGCGCTGCCCCCGATCACCCTCGGCGGCCACGACATCAAGCGCCTGCGCACCTCCACCGAGGCCATCGCGCGCGGTGTCGGCGTCCGCGGTCTGATCAACATCCAGTTCGCCCTCTCCGGCGACATCCTCTACGTGCTGGAGGCCAACCCGCGCGCCTCCCGCACCGTTCCGTTCACCTCCAAGGCGACCGCCGTGCCGCTGGCCAAGGCCGCCGCCCGGATCTCGCTCGGCGCCACCATCGCCGAGCTGCGCGCCGAGGGCCTGCTCCCGGCCGAGGGCGACGGCGGCACGCTGCCCGCCGACGCGCCGATCGCGGTCAAGGAGGCCGTGATGCCGTGGAGCCGCTTCCGCGACATCCACGGCCGCGGGGTGGACACGGTGCTCGGCCCGGAGATGCGCTCGACCGGTGAGGTCATGGGCATCGACAAGGTGTTCGGCACCGCTTACGCGAAGGCGCAGTCCGGTGCGTACGGCGCGCTGCCGACCAAGGGCAAGGTCTTCGTCTCGGTGGCCAACCGGGACAAGCGCAACCTGGTCTTCCCGGCCCGTGCGCTGGTCAACCTCGGCTTCGAGGTGCTCGCCACCGCCGGCACCGCCGAGGTGCTCCAGCGCGGCGGCATCCCGTCCACGCTGGTGCGCAAGCACAGCGAGGGCGAGGGCCCGAACGGCGAGCGGACCATCGTCCAGCTGATCCACGACGGTGAGGTCGACCTCATCATCAACACGCCGTACGGCACCGGCGGCCGCCTCGACGGCTACGAGATCCGCACCGCGGCCGTGGCCCGCGCGGTGCCCTGCCTGACCACCGTCCAGGCGATGGGCGCGGCCGTGCAGGGCATGGACGCGCTGCTGCGCGACGAGGTCGGGGTGATGTCGCTCCAGGAGCACGCCGAGCTGATCAACGCCGGCCGCAAGTAGCACCACCGCAGTGGGGGGCACCGGAACAGCCGGGTGACTGCACGACTTCGTCGCCCACGAGATCACCGGCATCGTGCTGGAG
>NZ_JBIVVI010000647.1:0-5219 GCF_044757675.1 Kitasatospora sp. NPDC091257 | reverse complement strand
GGTGCTTCCGGGGCGGCTCCGTGGCGATGCCGCCGGGAAGGGTCAGCGAGACGAGCGGGCCCCGCGCGCCGTACAGCGGCTGCTCCCGCAGGGCGTCCGTCACGAGCGTGCTGACGCGGGTGGCCTCCCAGCCGCGGGCACGCTTCCGCGCGGCCTGCCTGGCGGGGACGGTGGGCTCGGCCGGGCGGCCCTGCGCGATGTGCAGCACCGCCCGGGGCGCCGGGGCCTTGACCTTCTTCAACACCGTGGTCGGCCGGCGGGCCGCGGTCTCGGTGCTGCCCTCCTCGATGTCCCGCGCCCAGCGCGCCACCAGGACGTCGATCTCGACGATCCGGCGCGCGGAGGGGCAGCGGGTGTCCCGCTGGCCGGCCGCCAACTCGGCGCCGGACAGGTCGGTGGAGTAGTGGTCGCGGATGGTGCGCGTCTTGTCGCCCATGATGCGCTGCCAGGTCTGACAGTCGGGGCAGACCACGGTGTTCGCCTCGTCCGGGCGGATGTTGAACAGGTTGGGGAGCAGGGTCGAGAGCTTCAGCGGGGGGAGCGAGCTGCGGCGCTTGGTACGGGTGCGAGCGGGCATCGGGGCCTCCAGAACGGAAGACGGGGGAAGGGCTCGGGGAGCGGAGGTGCTGCTCTCTCCGCCCGCCAGGCCCGCGGCCCGATCGGCCGGCGGTCCTGGCGGACAGACAGCGCAGCAGCGCTGTGGGGTGGTGCCCGATATGTAGGCGTCCGACGTGGGGGAGCTAGGGCTCGACCCCTGTCACCGAGGTGACTTTTCGCCACCGCCCGAAGGCGGGTGACACCGCTGTCGCGGACCGTAACTGGTCCGGTGCAATCGAAGATAGGGATCCATCTCTCATGTGTCAAGATGGTTCTGTCACGTCGTGACGGGCGTCAAGATAGTGACGTCCATCGCTTGACGCGATAGCCTGTTGCCAAGCAGTCGCTTGATAGGAGACGACCTTGAACGCCAGCACCATCGCGGCCGAGATCCGGGAAGGGATTTCGGCCGGGCGCTACCGCCACGGGACGCGCCTCCCTGCCGTGCGCAAGCTGGCGGAAGAGCGCAGCGTAAGTCAGCAGACCGTTGCTGCGGCCTACGCTCAGCTGGCGGCTCTAGGCATGGTCCGGACTGAGCCCGGTAGCGGCACTGTTGTCACCGCAGGCCCGACCACCGAAGCCCACCTTGGGACGTTCGGCCCCCCCGACCTGAGCATGCCGATTTGGAAGCCGACATCCGGCGGTGAGGCCAGCGAGGCCACTACCCTGGTCCGCCAATTGCCCGCGCCGCCACATATGGCTGTGTGGGGGATCGCTGACACCGATGTCGTGGAGCGCACACGGGTCCGCTCGGTAGACGGCGTTCCGGTCCAGCACAAGTTGACCATCGTGCCCTACGAGCTGGCGTCTCGTCAGCCTGAGGGTCACGAAGGGGTCCCTCCCCTGCTGGCTCCGGTCGGCGCCACTCGCATGTCTCCCCCGGCCGGAGTCCGTTTCGCCGACTGGCTCGGCTGGAACGTGCTGCGCACCGACACCACCATCTCTGCCGAACCTATGGATCAGGCCGCAGCTGTAGCGCTCGGCATGGCAGAGGGCATCCCTGCCTTCCGGATCCTGAGCATTGCTCGCGATCCACAGGAGTCCACGGTCTTTGTGACGGTCAGCACCACACCCCTGCATCATCTGCTGACGCTGAGCATGGCCGGCTGACCTCTGCGGCAGCGGCTTCAAGTTCTCGTCTCTCATGGGATACATCACAGCGTCTGGCGACCTGACGAAGAATCACGGCTGCGTCATCAGCTCCATCAACGGGGCCGTACACACGTATTCACATCTGCATACACATGGGTTTTGCCTGGTCAGCCCTAGGCTGCCGGGCATGGTGACAGTGGAGGGTGGGGGCATGGCCAAGGGACGTACGGGGTGGCGGCCTGACCTGCTGCGTGCGCAGCGGGAGGCACACGGGCTGACGTTGGAGAGGGCGGGGGAGAAGTTGCGCCAGGTCGCCGAGGAGGCGAAGCTCAAGGGCATTCCGGCCGCGAATCCCCAGACGCTGTGGCAGCACGAGCAGGGCGAGGTCTACCCCGGTCCGCACTACCGTCGGGCGTACTGCCTGCTGTACCGGGCGACGGATCCTGAGCTCGGATTCCGCGCGGCGCTGCCGGGCGAGGAGACGAAGTTCCGCCTGACGCCAGCTAGCGACGATCACAACGGGGCGCACGTGCTCGCTGTCGAGCGGGCGATCCACCGGATCGCCCCTGGCAACGACGAGGCCGACCACATGGGCGTGCAGCAGCGGATCCTGGACGCCTGGAAGCGCAGGCACACCGGCGGCGATCCGCACCGGCCGGTCATTGTCCTCGTCGGCGGCTACGCGGGGTCCGGGAAGACCGAGTTCGCCAAGTTCCTGACCCAGCTGACCGGCTGGCCGCTGCTGGACAAGGACCCGCTGACCCGGCCGTTGGTGGAGCGGCTGTTGGTTTCGCTGGGAGGCGACCCGCACGACCGGCACACCGATCTGTACCGCGAACAGGTACGCGACCTCGAGTACGAGTGCCTGATGCAGGCAGCCTGGGCCAACATTAACTGCCGGATCAGCACCGTGCTCACCGCACCCTTCATCGCCGAGATGACCAACGCGGACTGGATGCAGCGGCTCACGAACAAGTGCACCTCGCTCGGTGTCGACGTCGCACCGATCTGGGTCCAGTGCGACCCGGAGTCGATGCGCGAGTACATCGGCTTCCGCTCCGCGGCCCGGGACGCCTGGAAGCTGGGGCGCTGGGACGATTACCTGCAGACGATCGACGTCGACCTGCGGCCGGCCGTGCCGCACCTGGTCGTCGACAACCGGCTCGGCGCCGCGATCTCCCTCGCCGACCAGGCCCGCCAGGCGATCCGGGAGGTGTACGCGTGAACGAGGCACCCGCCGTACGCGGCGTGATCCTCTACGGGCCGCCCGCCGCGGGCAAGGACACCGTCACGTCGGCGCTGATGGAGCTCGACCAGCGCTTCCAGCAGTTCAAGCGACTGAAGGTCGGCACGGGCAGGACCACCGGCTACCGGATGGGCACCGCAGAGCAGTTGGCCGCGCTGGAGGCGGCGGGCGACATCGTGTACGCGAACTCGCGGTACGACAGCACGTACGTGACGGACCGGCCTGGCCTCGACGAGGCGTTCGCGGGCGGCGTGCCGGTGATGCACCTGGGCCAGGTCCACGGCGTGCGAGCGGTCCTCGACGGCTACCCCGCACGCTGGTTGACCGTCCTGCTCTGGTGCCCGCGGGAGACGACCGAGGCCCGGTCAGCCGACCGGGGCGACGTCGACACGCCGGCGCGACTGGCCGCCTGGGACGCCACCCGCGCCGACCTCGACGCCAACCGCAGCTTCCCATTCGACCTGACCATCCGCACGGACGAGGTCGATCCCGAGGCCGCTGCCGCACAGATCCGTCACGCACTCACCGAGCCCAGCGAGCTGGTACTGGTTGACTTCGACGACACGCTGATCGACCGACTCGCCGCGGTGACGGCCTGGGTGTCCGGGTACTGCACGGGGCACGGTCTGGGCGCGGAGGTCGAGCAGCGGATGCTCGAGGCAATGCGGGTCCGGGCGGACCTGGACGTGATCGAGGGGTTGTGCGCCGAGCTCGGCCTCCCGGAGCCGGCCGACGAGCTCTGGTCGCGGTACGAGCCGGAGCTCGCCGCCTCGGTGACACCGTTCCCCGGCGTGATCGAGGCCCTGACCACCGTACGGGCGGTCGGCCACCAGGTCGTCGTCGTCACCAACGGTGGCGGGCAGATCCAGCGAGCCAAACTCGCGGCCTCTGGCATCGCCGATGTGGTCGACGCCGTGTGCATCTCCGGCGAGACCGGCATCCGGAAGCCAGCGCGCGGAGCCTTCGAGGCCGCAGCCGCCAGCATCGGCCGGGACCTCTCGCAGGGCGGGTGGATGATCGGCGACAACGCCGACCTCGACATCGCCGGCGGCCAGGCCGCCGGGCTGCGCACCATCTGGATCTCGCACGGGCGGGAGTGGCCGGGCGGCGCCGAGCCAGACTTTGTCGCCCGGACCGCTGCAGAGGCCTTCGCCCACGTCGTGCGAGGTACGCGGTGACGGCGGCTCGGCCCGTCCTCGCGGTACTGCATCCGGGCAGCATGGGCGCTGCCGTCGCAGCCTGCGCGGCGTCGACCGGGAGCCAGGTGCTGTGGTGCCCGACCGGGCGCAGCGCCGCGACCGTGCAACGGGCTGCGCAGGCTGGGCTGGAGCCGGTGCGCGAGCTGGGCGAGTTGTTCGAACGGGCCGAGGTTGTGCTGAGCCTGTGCCCGCCGGCGGCTGCCGAGGACGTCGCCCGCGATGTCGCCGGGCGTGGGTTCGCCGGGGTATACGTCGAGGGCAATGCGATCAGTCCGGAGCGGTCGCAGCGGATCGCCGACCTGGTGGGTCGCAGCGCTCGGGCGGTCCTGGACGGCTCGGTGATCGGTTCCCCGCCGGCTGGAGGCAAGAGCACGAAGCTCTTCCTCTCGGGTCCATCCGACGCTGCCAAGCTGGTGTCGGCGGTGTTCGCCGGTACCGCGGTGTCGACGCCGGTGCTGGGCGAGGAGGTTGGTCAGGCCAGCGCCCTCAAGGCGGCGTACACGACGTATCAGAAGGCAAGCCGGGTGCTCGCCGCCCTGTCCTATGGCCTGGCGCAGCACCACGGCGTTGGCCAGGCCCTGCTGGACGTCGCCGGAACACGGCAGGGCAGCTATCTGGTCGAGACCGACTACATCGCCAAGGCCGCAACACGGGCATGGAGGTGGGCACCTGAACTGGAGGAGGCCGCCGACACGCTGATCGCGTCGGGCCTGCCGGACGAGGTGATGCGCGCGGTTGCCAGCACGCTGCGGCGTTGGACAGATGCGAAGGACAACAGCGCGCTCTCGGTGGAAGACGCCCTGGAGATGCTGCGGGAGTCCAGCTGATGAGGTATTCGCCGGTCCGCCCAATCGTCAGGGCGTCAGATCGACACGGTGAACTCACGGCTACGCTCGGCGTTATCCACAGGGGTAGGCTTTGCCATGCAGTGATCAAAAAGCTTTGCCGTCCGAGCCTTGGACAAGCTCGGACGGCATCAGAGTGGATCGGCGCCCCTGGCCGGGGGCCCGTCCCGGTCGACCACGAGAAGGGTGGTGACGCAGTGAAGGGTACCCGTACCAAGCTCCAGGCACACACGCGGCACC
>NZ_JBIVVI010000646.1:0-5232 GCF_044757675.1 Kitasatospora sp. NPDC091257 | reverse complement strand
CTCGGCTTCGCCCTGGGACGCGGCGTGTTCGCGGTGCTCCTCGACGTCGTACGGATGGACGCCCGGCACCTGCCCCACCGGCCCCACCCGTCCCGGCGCATTTCCGCATCCCGGTGAATGCGCTTCTCGTCGCCGGATTGTCGGCGCTCCTGCTCGCCGTCCTGTTCGTCGGCTGGCTGGTCTGGCTGGTGAACGTCAAGCCCTCCGAACTCCGCGCGGTGAAACGCGAGTTGGCGGCCAGCCATGCCGCCGCGGGGGACCGGAAGTAGCCGCCGCGGCCGGCCGGGGCGCGGCTCAGCCCCGGGAGAGCCGTTCCGTCAGCCGGGACTCGGCCGCCGGCCACTCGTCGGCGAGCATCGAGAAGTAGACGCTGTCCCGCCAGCTGCCGTCGGGGCGCAGCCGGTGGCGGCGCAGGGTCCCCTCGTACAGGGCGCCGAGGCGCAGGACCGCGGCGCGGGAGCGCTCGTTGCGGGCGTCGGTCTTCCAGAAGACCCGGCCCATGCCGAGGTCCTCGAAGGCGTGGCGCAGGAGCAGCAGCTTGGCCTCGGTGTTGACCGCCGTGCGCCAGACCGAGCGGGCGTACCAGGTGCCGCCGATCTCCACGGACTCGTCCGGCGCGCTGTGGTCGTGGTAGCCGGTGACGCCGACGGCCCGGCCGCTCGCGAGGTCGACGGCGGCGAAGTTCACCGACTCGCCCGCGGCCGCTTCCGCGATCCGGGTGTCGAGGATCGCGCCGAGCTCCTCCTGCGAGCCGGGCGGCGGCGACATGGTCCAGCGCCAGACGTCGGGGTCGGGGCCGACGGCGGTCCAGAGGTCGGCGAGGTGGCGGCGCTCCAGCGGCTCCAGGCGGATGTGGCGGCCGGTGAGGGTGACGGGTGCGGGCTGCTTCGCGGTCATGATCCGAACGTAGCCCGATTGTGCACTAGAGGCAATAGATGTTTGAACTAGTGCGAAAGCCCCCAGTGCAGAAGATCCAGTGCAGAAGATCCAGTGCGGAGGATCCAGCGCGGAGGATCCGGGATGACGAAGGGCCCCGCAGGACGGTGCGTCCTGCGGGGCCCTCGGTGAAGAGCGGGGTCCGGCTCAGATGAACGAGTTGATCTGGATCGTCTCGTCGCGGCCCGGGCCGACGCCGATGGCGGAGATCGGCGCGCCCGACATCTCCTCCAGCGCCTTCACGTACGCCTGGGCGTTCTTCGGCAGATCGGCGAAGGACTTCGCCTTGCTGATGTCCTCGGTCCAGCCCGGCAGCGTCTCGTAGATCGGCTTGGCGTGGTGGAAGTCCGACTGGTTGTAGGGGAGCTCCTCGACCCGCTTGCCGTCGATCTCGTACGCGACGCAGACCGGGATCTGCTCCCAGCCGGTCAGCACGTCCAGCTTGGTGAGGAAGAAGTCGGTGAGGCCGTTGACCCGGGTCGCGTAGCGAGCGATCACGGCGTCGAACCAGCCGCAGCGGCGGTCGCGGCCGGTGGTGACACCGCGCTCGCCGCCGATCCGGCGCAGCGCCTCGCCGTCCGCGTCGAGCAGCTCGGTCGGGAACGGGCCGGAGCCGACGCGGGTGGTGTAGGCCTTGAGGATGCCGATGACCCGGTCGATCTTGGTCGGGCCGATGCCGGCGCCGGTGCAGGCGCCGCCCGCGGTCGGGTTCGACGAGGTCACGAAGGGGTACGTGCCGTGGTCGACGTCGAGCAGGGTGCCCTGGCCGCCCTCCAGCAGGACGACCTTGTCCGCCTTCAGCGCCTCGTCCAGGACGAGGGTGGTGTCGGAGAGGAAGGGCCTGATCTTCTCCGCGTAGCCCAGGTACTCCTCGACCACCAGGTCGGCCGGGATGGTGCGGCGGTTGTACAGCTTGACCAGGATCTGGTTCTTGTCGTGCAGCGCCGCCTCGATCTTCTGGCGCAGGATCGACTCGTCGAACAGGTCCTGGACCCGGATGCCGACGCGGTTGATCTTGTCCGCGTAGGTCGGGCCGATGCCGCGGCCGGTGGTGCCGATCCGGCGCTTGCCGAGGAAGCGCTCGGTGACCTTGTCCAGGGTGCGGTGGTACGGCGTGATCAGGTGGGCGTTGCCCGAGATCAGCAGCTTGGAGGTGTCGATGCCGCGCTCGTTCAGGCCGGCCAGCTCGGAGAGCAGCACGGCCGGGTCGATCACGACGCCGTTGCCGATCACCGGCGTCACGTTCGGGCTGAGGATTCCGGAAGGGAGCAGGTGCAGGGCGTACTTCTGGTCGCCGATGACCACCGTGTGACCGGCGTTGTTGCCGCCCTGGTAGCGGACCACGTAGTCCACGGAGCCACCGAGGAGGTCGGTGGCCTTCCCCTTGCCCTCGTCTCCCCACTGAGCGCCAACGAGCACGAGTGCCGGCACAGGCGTACACCCCTTCCGGTTGGGGCATCCTGCGTAGGCCGCAGTCTGCCCCGAGATAGACGAAGCCCCTGGCGCAATGGCGCAAGGGGCTCTTGCACCGAGAGATTACCTGAGGAAGGACCGGTCGTGTCGTCCCTGTCCACGCCTGCTACCGGCGGCCCGGAGCCGCTCCTGCTGCTCCTCGACCCGGTGGCCCGGCAGACCGACGGCGAGTCGGTGCGGATCGCGAAGGACGTGCTCTGCGGGGGCGCGGACGTGAAGGTGGCCTTTCCGGAGAGCCCTTCCGAGCTCGACCGGGTGCTTTCGCACCGGGGCCGGAGGCGACCGGTGGTGATCGGTTCCGACCTCGCGCTGCAGCGGGTGCTCCAGGCCCTGCATCGCCAGCGTGAGCTGGGCACGGAACCGGTGGGGATGGTTCCGGTCGGCCGCTCGCAGGAGCTGGCGGCGGCCCGCGCGCTCGGCGTGCCGGGGGAGCCGGTGCGGGCCGCGCGGGCGGTGCTGTCGGGCGCGCCGCGCCGGCTGGACCTGCTGGTGGACGACGGTGGCGGGGTGGCGCTGGGCGGGGTGCGGATCACCGGCGGGGGTGCGCGGCGCATGGTGGGCCGTTCGGGTGGCTGGCGTTCGCTATGGGCGAAACTGGCTGCGGCCGAGCAGGCGAACGCACTCACTCCGGACGGCGCCGACCACAGCTCCCGCGTCCGGGTCGAGGCGGACGGCCGACTGCTCGCGGACGTCCACCGGCCGGTCCGGCTGGTCCAGGTCACGCTCCCGTCCGGCGCCTCGGACGGGACGGGCGAGATGGAGGTGGTGGTCGCCGCCTCCGGCGCCCTGGTGCGTGCCCGGGCGGCGAGCGTGTCGGTGGTCGGGCGGGGCTTCGACTACGAGGCCGACGGCCGCCCGGTCGGTCCGGTCCGGGCGCGGACCTGGACGGTGCACCCGGGAGCCTGGGGCCTGCTGCTGCCGGCCGCCTGAACGCCCGCCCGACCGGTGGGCGGCCGGCGGGCGACGGGTGGGGGAATGCCGGGTGAGCAGGCTCACGTTCGTCCGTGCCCGGACCCCCGCCGCCGCGCACCCGGAACTCCCCAACAGGCGCGAACCACAAGGCCAAGCGCCGCCCGCCGGAATTCCCCCCACCCGAAATCCCCGGCCGGTAAGGGGTTTTGTCTACGCGCATCAACTCGCGATCGCCGGACAAACCCGCAGTCCCGGGGTCCGACAGCCCGGGTCAACTGCCCTAGACTCGAAGGCGTGCCACGTGGTGACGGAAGACTCAACCACGATCTTCTTCCCGGTGAGAAAGGCCCCCAGGACGCTTGTGGCGTCTTCGGTGTCTGGGCTCCCGGCGAGGAGGTCGCCAAGCTCACGTTCTTCGGCCTTTACGCCCTGCAGCACCGCGGTCAGGAATCCGCGGGCATCGCAGTGAGCAACGGCTCCCAGATTCTCGTCTTCAAGGACATGGGCCTCGTTTCCCAGGTCTTCGACGAGGCCTCGCTGGGGTCGTTGCACGGGCATATCGCCGTCGGACACGCCCGCTACTCGACCACCGGTTCCTCGGTCTGGGAGAACGCCCAGCCGACCTTCCGGGCGACCGTTCACGGTTCGCTGGCCCTCGGGCACAACGGAAACCTGGTGAACACCGCCGAACTGGCGGCCATGGTCGCCGAACTCCCCGGCGAGGAGCACGTCTCGCGCTCCGGCCGGAGCGCCGCGACCAACGACACCGACCTGGTGACGGCGCTGCTCGCCGGCCACCCGGACCTCTCCATCGAGGAGACGGCCAAGGTCGTGCTGCCCCAGGTCAAGGGCGCGTTCTCGCTCGTCTTCATGGACGAGCACACCCTCTACGCCGCCCGTGACCCGCAGGGCATCCGCCCGCTGGTGCTCGGCCGGCTGGAGCGCGGCTGGGTGGTCGCCTCCGAGACGGCGGCGCTGGACATCTGCGGCGCCTCCTTCATCCGCGAGGTCGAGCCCGGCGAGCTCATCGCCATCGACGAGAACGGGATGCGCAGCTCCCGGTTCGCCGAGGCCAAGCCCAAGGGCTGCGTCTTCGAGTACGTCTACCTGGCCCGCCCCGACACCTCCATCGCCGGCCGCAACGTGCACCTCTCCCGCGTGGAGATGGGCCGCCGGCTGGCCAAGGAGGCGCCCGTCGATGCCGACCTGGTGATAGCGACGCCCGAGTCCGGCACCCCCGCCGCGATCGGCTACGCCGAGGCCAGCGGCATCCCGTACGGCTCCGGCCTGGTGAAGAACGCCTACGTGGGCCGCACCTTCATCCAGCCCAGCCAGACGATCCGCCAGCTCGGCATCCGGCTCAAGCTCAACCCGCTGCGCGAGGTCATCGCGGGCAAGCGCCTGGTGGTCGTGGACGACTCGATCGTGCGCGGCAACACCCAGCGCGCGCTGGTGAAGATGCTCCGCGAGGCCGGCGCCGCCGAGGTGCACATCCGGATCTCCTCGCCGCCGGTGAAGTGGCCCTGCTTCTTCGGCATCGACTTCGCCACCCGCGCGGAGCTGATCGCCAACGGCATGACCATCGAGGAGATCGGCCGCACCCTCGGCGCGGACTCGCTCTCCTACATCTCGATCGACGGCATGATCGAGGCCACCGCGCAGCCGAAGGACCGGCTCTGCCGGGCCTGCTTCGACGGCGAGTACCCGATGGAGCTGCCGGATCCGGCGCTGCTCGGCAAGCTCCTGCTGGAGGCCGAGATCAAGGGCGGCCAGCAGCCGCCGGCCGTCCGCGGCAAGCCGACCAGCGGCAGCGACCTGGACGGCGTCCAGTCGCTGCTCGGCGGGGCGGGCGCGGCCGACGCGCTGCGCCGGCCGTAACGAACCGACGGTGGGGTCCCGTGAACCGGGGCC
>NZ_JBIVVI010000645.1:0-5240 GCF_044757675.1 Kitasatospora sp. NPDC091257 | reverse complement strand
GGCAGGCCCCAGGGTTGTCCGTGGGCCCTGCCCGCGAGGAGTGGCCGGTGGCGGCGAACGCGATCACTCAAGGTTCACCGGGACATCCCGGTGACGGCGAGGCCGGCACCGATATCTGCTGCGGTGGCGCCGGGGCCAGGCGACGGGCGAGGTGTCCCAGGGCGAGGAGGGAGAAGATGTCGGCGAGGACGGGGACGGTGAAGGCGAAGCCGCGCGGTCCGATGGAGTCCGGGATGCTGGTGATGGATCCGTCGGGGCGTTGCTGGGTGAGGAGGTAGGCGGCGCCGCGGGCTGCGGGATCGGGGTCGGTGCTGTGTGCGGCGAGCGTGATGAGGGCGTAGGCGGTGCTCGTGGCGTCGCTGGTGTCGCCGTGCTGCTGGCCCCAGCCGCCGTCGGTGTTCTGGGAGTTCGTGACGAGGCGGGCGGCCCGGCTGGTGATGCGCTGGGCCGGGCTGTTCGGTGTGCGATGGCTGGGGTGGCGGGTGGCGGCGAGGGTGGCGCGGAAGACCGTGTGCAGGCGGCTTTTGCTCCAGTCGGGCGGGAACGAGCCGTCCGGGTGCTGTTGGGAGGCGAGGAAGGTCAGGGCTTCGTCGATGGCGGTGTGCTGCCGGTCGGCCTGGGAGCAGAGGGCGTTGGCGACACCGGCGGTTATACAGGCTTCGGAGGGTGCTCCGACCTGGTAGGTGGGGAAGCCGCCATCGGGCCCTCGCAGGGCGAGGAGGGCGTCCAGGGCACGGCTGATCGGC
Source organism: Kitasatospora sp. NPDC091257 (assembly GCF_044757675.1). Classification (NCBI taxonomy): domain Bacteria; kingdom Bacillati; phylum Actinomycetota; class Actinomycetes; order Kitasatosporales; family Streptomycetaceae; genus Kitasatospora; species Kitasatospora sp. NPDC091257. Next base: position 4,494 of record NZ_JBIVVI010000645.1, on the reverse strand, counting down.
TGCCGATGGACGTGGGGGCCGGTGAGGTGGAGGACCTCGATGGAGGCTGAAATGTCGTCCACGTCGGCGAGTTGAGCGCCCTCGGTGTAGGACCAGCCGCCACCAGGCTGCTGGAGGTGCAGCAGGCGCTGGGCGATCCTGTCCAGGACCGGTACGGGGGCGCCCGCGGCGTGCAGGGCCACTCCAGCGTTGGCGGTGACCCAGGTGTCCTCGTCGCAGATGAACGGAATTCCGCCGTCGGGGCGCTGGTGCTGCAGCGCGGTGTGAATCCCGTCGGCTATCAGCTGCTGGTGGCCCGGCTGGGCTGCCAGGGCGTGCAGGACCGACAGGTGGACGAGGAGGTGACCCTCCCACACGGTCCCTGGTTGCTGGGTGGAGCGCAGCAGGTCCAGGTCGTGCGCGTCGATCAGGTCGGGCCTTGCGTGGGCGAGGATGGCCTTGACGGCGGTGACCTGGACGCGCGCCCAGGTGTGCAGGCCGTGCAGGCAGAACGCGTCGGGGGCGGGAAGGTCGGTGGCGGGGACGGCGCCGACCAGGACGAGGACGGCGTGCAGCAGGGCGCGCTTGCGGGGGCCGGTGAAGTCCGGTGCGTGGCTGAGGAAGTCGTCGACGTCCAGTTGGCCGGCCACGTTGCTGGGGCCGTCGAGGCAGGCGCGTGCGAGCAACCGGTCCAGCGGCGTGGGGGATTCGCGATGTGCGGCCAGGTAGCGGGCCAGGCGGTCGCGGGCGGCTGGCTCCAGCCGGGTGCGGTCCAGCAGGACGAGCAGCAGGGCGGATTCGAGGACGCGGCTGTGGCACGGTTCGCGCACCGCGCCGTCCGGGTCGATCCGGCTCTCCAGATACAGGCGCAGCCGGGCGGTGGCCAGCGCCAGGTCGTCGGGGAAGTCGGTGCTGTGCCATCGGGGCAGCGCGAGGGTGGTCGCGGCGAGTCTCATCGGGCTCCGTTCAGTTCAGCTCGTCGGCGGGCCGTCCGGCGCTTGCGGGGGCCGGCCCGCGGCTGGTGGACGGAGGGTGGTGCATCGTCTCGGGGTGAAGGTGGAACCGTCCGGTGACGGTCAGCCAGTGCAGGGTGGAGGTCATGAACCTCTCCACCAGATCGACGTAGCGGCGCAGGTCCTCCTGCCGGTCGGCAGACAGGAGCGGGCCCGTGCGAAGGTCGGCCGCAGCGGTGGTGAAGCCCGCGCGGCGCTCCTCGATCATGGCCGTCACCCGTGTCCGGGCCTCGTCCGTCGTGCAGCCGTCCTGGCGGGCCAGCACCGCCACCAGGTTGTCCTGGCCGGCGGCCTTGTCGTCCACCGCCGAGGCCAGGTCATTTGCCCAGCCCACGACATCGGCCACGGCCCAGCGCAGGTCCCGCAGTTGAGCGTCCACCCGCGGGTCCTCGACGAACTCGGCGTGACCGGCGTGTTCCAGGACGTCCAGCATCGGCAGCAGCGTGATCGTGCGACGCCGCAGCGCGAGGTAGGCCGTCAGCGGCAGCCGGGCGCCGGAGCGGCGCAGCGCCACCTCCTGTTCGCAGGCGTCCAGGAAGTCCAGGTAGTCCGTCGTGAACCGGGCCCGCCAGGGGGCTGACATCCCCGCAGCCGTACGCTCCCACAAGCGCGACAGCACCACCGCGTGGGCAGCTGCCACCCCCGACGTGCCCTCGCCGGGCGCGAGCACCTGACGCAGCGGCGCGGTGAACTGCTCCAACTCGCCCGGCACCGAACCCAGCCCGCGCCGGTCGATCTGGTCATCCACCCAGCAGATGAACGCCGCCCACTGTGCGGCCAGTGCCACATCCGCCACGTCGCCCTGCGGGAGAGCACCGCCGACCAGCACCTGAAGCCGCATCGCGGCAAGACGCCGCTCCTCGCCGGGCTCCGCCACCAGGCCCGCCCGTCGGGCCCACCGCAGCATCGCATCGCGCACGAGGGCCAAGGAATCTGATGGCATGTCAGTCATGGTCTGATCATGTCAGGCCAGTGGCAGACAGGGACGCTGAACAGCGGCCTGAAGACGGCGAACACCGCTGGGAGGCTCGGAACGCCTACGGCTGCGGAACTCACCAATGGTGAACCAGCCCCACGAGCGGGGCCATTCGACCAAATGGGGCAAGATCCGCCGATGTCGACACCGTTCGGCCTGACGGTGGCCATGACAGCCTGAAACTCTTCAGGCAGTGCACCCGGCTGCGGGCCGGAGCCTCGCCCGGTGGCCCGGGGGAGGCTGGCGCGCGCCGTGCGCAGCGGAGAAGGGGAATCCTATGGCTGTTGACGAGACCGCCACGCAGGACAGCGCCGCGGCGCAGGGTGCGTCCGCGCCGTCCACCGACCAGATGCCCGCCGACTGGCTTCCGGAGGGGCATGGCGGCGCCGTCGGCCGCTGCAGTGGCGAGGGCGGAGGAGGCCCGGGAGCAGCTGAAGGTGCGCGGCCTGGACGCCTGGGTGGAGAAGAGGTGGTGGGGCTTCGAGGTCCACATGAACAAGGCGACCGCCGACGAGGCCACGGAGATCGAAGGGCTGCTCGCTGACATCGTCAATGCCGCGATCCCTCCGCTGGGCCAGGTCATCGCCTTCTGCATGAAACCTCATGCTGCGGCGATCAAGTGGGCGAACACCGGCCAGTGGGGCGTCAAGTGCAGCTCGCCGTGGATCGCTCCGAGCTGGCTCGTCCCCAGTGCGCGCAACGGCCCCCGTGTGGACTTCAACATGTGGTGGACCGTCCTCGACGGCTCGCACTGGAGCAACGACGAGAAGTTCCCCGGCCACGAGTCGGCCGCGAACCCGGCCCTGGCCGTGCTCAACGGGCGGCTGGTCACCGTCCACCGCGCCGGCGTGGACAACTCCCTCTGGTACGCCACCTACGCCCCCGAGACCGGCTGGTCCGAGGACATCAGGACCAACATGCACAGCGCCGACGGCCCGGCGTTGGCGACCTTCAACGGCAAGATCCACCTCGTCTACCGCGCTGGCAACAGCAACGACTTGATGCACGGCACCTTCGACGATACCGACTGGACCGTCGGCCCTATGCCCTTTCACCAGAGCTCCCGGGGACCGGCGCTGGCGGTCTACGGCGGAGCGCTCCACCTCGTCCACCGCGGTGGCAACAGCGACAGAATGTGGCACGCCACCTACGACGGCTCCCAGTGGAGTCCTGACACCGAGATGCCCCGCCACGAGACGGCGTCCAACCCGGCCCTGTGCGAGTACAACGGCGCTCTCCACCTCGTCCACCGCGGCGGCGGCAACGACACCTCCCTGTGGCACGCCGCCTACGACGGCAGCAGCTGGTCCCAGGACTTCCGGCTCCCGGGCCACAACAGCCTGGAGGGACCGGCCCTGGCCGCCTACAACGGGAAGATGGCCCTGGTCCACCGCGGCTACGGCAGCGGTGACCAGAACCTGTGGGGCGCAGCCTTCGTCGCGAACAAGGGCTGGGAGCCGGACGTGAGGTTTCCCAACCACCTCAGCAGCGCGGGGCCTGCCCTCATCGTCTACCGCGACAAGAACGGCGAGGCCGACCAACTGCTGTGCGTCCACCGCGGCGCCGGCAAGAAGGCCGCCGGTACCGACACCGCCGAGGTGGAAGCCCGCCTCACGGCCGAACGTCTCGCCACCGACTGGATCGACACGCCGCAAGACACCCCGTAGCCGCCCCGGTGCACCCGCCCGCCGCCACCACGGCGGCGGGCGTCCCGAGGGCGCGATCCTTCGCCTCACCCTCAAGGGCGGGGCCGCCCCGGTGCCGAAGATCGGGTGCCGATCCACGACGTCCGGCACGGAGCCCCGGGCCGTCTCAGCCGATCGCCAGTAATGACGTCGCGTTTCAAATGATCTGCTCTGTTGCCAGTGCCGTGACCTGGTGGGCGAGTGGAGAAGTGGTGGGGTGGCGGAGATCTTGGCTTTGATCAACTCCGGGTTTCCGCCCGTAGCTGATGATTCGCTTGTCGGTGTCCTGCCAGGACGGATTCGTGCTCGGCGGTTGCCTTCGCGTCGGCATGTCGTTGAGCAGCGTGCCGGTGGCCGCGATGCGCTCGGGCGATGAGCCGTCCACCGATCGGACATCCCTATGTGAGAGGACCCCGCGCCATGTCGGACGACGACTTCGGCTACAGCCAGCAGTACCACTACAACTCCTACCCCAGCCATGGGGACGACCCCACGCCGGCACCGAAGCCTGCCAACCAGCCCGCCATCTACGCCGACCGCAACTTCACGGGTCCCAGCATGACGCTCCAGGCGGGTACCTACGACCTCACCAAGCCGGGCGCTGTCGGCAACGACTCCATCAGCTCGGTCAGGGTGCCCAGCGGCTGGACGGTCACCCTCTATGCCGACGCCGGCCTCCAGAGCGCCAGCAAGGCGTTCACCAGCGACGCGGCCTATGTCGGTGACGACTTCAACGACGTCACTTCCTCCATCAAGGTCGACACCTCCTGACCTGCCGCTCCCGATCGGGGGCACATCAGCGATGGGATCCACGCACCGGCCGTCCGGCACCACCGCCCCC
>NZ_JBIVVI010000644.1:0-5241 GCF_044757675.1 Kitasatospora sp. NPDC091257 | reverse complement strand
CGAAGTAGGCCGCCGACTCCACCGGGGCGGATACCCGGCCGGGCAGGTTGCCGCTTACGCTGTGGGGCATGAGCAAGTCGCCTGGGGAGCGCATGCCGGTCCGGTGGTTCTGGTGGTGGAAGCGGCCGCGCAGCGTCTTCCTGGACGTCGGGCTGGGGCTGCTCGCCGCGGTGGAGTGCGCGGCCAGCACGATCGCCTTCCTCTCCGCCCGGATACACGTCAGCACCGCGGGAGCGGTCGGCATAGCCGTGCTCGGCACGCTGGCCGGCGGCTCGCTGGTGGTGCGCCGGCGCTGGCCGGCCGTCCCGGTACTGGTGACGCTGCTGGTGATGCCCGGCATGCTGGGCGTGGTGCTGCTGGTGGTGGCGCTGTACACGCTGGCCTCGACCTGGGAGTGGCCCTCGCGCCGGCGCCGGGTGGTGGCGCTGTCCGGGCTGGCCTTCGCCGAGGCGGCCGCGGTGATGGCGGTGTCGCTGATGACGCCCGGCGACATGATGGACCCGCCGCCGCTGTGGGGTCAGATCCTGCTGTCGCTGCTGGTGTCGGTCGGGCTGACCGTCGCCCCGGTGGTGACCGGACTGTACGTCGGCGCGCGGCGGCGGCTGATCGAGTCGCTCAAGGACCGCGCCCACGGCCTGGAGACCGAGCTGGACCTGCTGGCCGAGCAGGCGCAGGAGCGCGCCCGCCGGGCCCGGCTGGAGGAGCGCACCCGGATCGCCCGGGAGATGCACGACGTGGTGGCGCACCGGGTGTCCCTGATGGTGGTGCACGCCGGGGCGCTGGAGCGGATCGCCGGCAAGGACCCGGACAAGGCGGCGCAGAGCGCCAAGCTGATGGGCGAGGTGGGCCGGCAGGCGCTGAACGAACTGCGCGAGATCCTCGGGGTGCTGCGGATGGACGACGAACGGCAGCCGGAGCCGGACTCGCTGGCCGGGCTGCCGCGGCTGGTCGACCAGTCCCGCGCGGCCGGGATGGCGGTGACCCTGACGGTCAGCGGCAGCCGGCAGGAGTTCACCGGCGAGGCCGAGCAGACCGCCTACCGGGTCGTCCAGGAGGGCCTGACCAACGCGCACAAGCACGCGGGCGGCGCCCAGGTGTCGGTCCTGCTCTCGTACGCGCCGAACGGGGTGCGGGTGGCCGTGGTGAACGCCTGCCCCGGCGGGGAGCGGGGCGCGGCGAAGCTGCCCAGCGGCGGCAACGGGCTGGTCGGGATGCGGGAGCGGGTGATCGCGCTGGGCGGCACCTTCTCCTCCGGGCCGGAGGCGGACGGCGGGTTCCGGATCGAGGCGGTGCTGCCGTCCCGGCTGGCGGTGCGGGCCGAGCGGCTGCGCTGAGCCGTCCCCGGCCCCCGGCCGTCAGTACTCCTCGGCGGTGCGCAGCCGCTCGGGGGCGGTGCCCAGGACGAGGGTGGAGATCGCCTGGTCGATGCCGTGGCCGAGGAACCACTCGCCGGTGTGGTCCAGGCTGTAGACCCGGCCCTCCTCGTCGACGGCCAGCAGCGCCTGCCCGTACGCCTCCTCGCCGAGCGGGGCCAGCCGGGTGCCCAGCGCCCGGCCCAGGTCGAGCAGGGTGCGCGGCTGGTGCAGCCCGCACAGCGGGTCGATCAGGAACGGGGTGCGGGCCAGCTGGCGGCCCGGGCCGGACAGGTCGAAGGCGAGGCCGCCGAACTCGGCCCAGGCCTCCACCGCCGCCGGGAACACCGCGTGCCGTACGCCGGCGGGCGCGCCGTACCCGGCCAGGGCGTCGGCCCACTCCTCGGCCTGCCGGATCTCCCAGCGGCCGGGGTGCCAGCCGGCCGCCTTGAGCTCGGCGGCGACGTCGGCGGGGAAGCGCGGGCGGGTCCGGGTGCCGGCGGGGGAGAGGGTGGCCGGTGGGGACGGGATCGGCGGGTTCAGGACGGACTCCAGGGCTGGGGGACGGGGGACGTGCCGGCGCTCGGCCGGTCAGTGCGCGGGCGGCCCGACGGCGACGCTGCGTACGGTGAAGTGCTCCAGCATCGGAGCGCAGGAGCGGCACGGCGGGGCGTGGCTGCCGTGCGCCGGGTCGTCCTCCTCGCGGATGCGCACGGTCGTCATCCGGGCGCCCTTGAGCGACTTTCGGGCCTCCTGCACGGTCATCGGCTTGCGGGCGGCGCGCTTGGAGCGCCGGCCGTCGACCGCGGCCAGGTGCTGGGAGAGCAGGACGGCCTCCGGGCAGCGGCCGGTGAACCGTTCGCGGGCCTCCGCCGGCAGGGTGTCCAGGAAGTCGGCGACCAGGTGGTGCAGCGCCGGGCGGCGCGGGTCCTTGTCGCCCGCCAGGGTGTGCACCTCGCCGCCCTTGAGCGACAGCGCGGCGGCGACGGCGGGCAGCAGGCTGTCGCGGTGGTGGCGCAGCACGGGCGGGCCCGCCGGCTCACCGGTGGTCATCCGTCGTCCTCCTCCTCGTAACCCGGCATCGGCCGGAGTGACCGGGCCGGTCCGGGGCAAGCCTGTCAAACGGTACTGACAACCGCACAACCGGGGTGCGGCGGCGGCCGGTGCCGCGGCGGGCCGGCCGGCGGTCGCCCGATGCCGGCCGAACGCGCACCCGCCCGTCATGACTTGTCCGCCGATCTACCGAAACGGCCCCCGGGCCCGATGCCCGGCCGGTACCGTTCCGGCAGCGAGCCGAAGGGGACGCGGCCGACCGTGCGGACAGCCGCCGGCAGCCCGACTCCGGTGCCCGCGCCGGACGTTGAGGCCGCCGGGGAAGGCCTGTCGCCCGCCCCGGCGCTGAGCGAAGGGGCTCGTGCGATGACGTCGGAACCGCAGGACGAGCACTGGCAGACCGCCAACCAGGCACCGGGCGGACACGTGCCCGCACCGGACGAGCCGCCCCGGCCGGTGCCCGAACATCCGGTGGGGCTGGCCGTGGTCGGGGCCGGCTACTGGGGCCCGAAGCTGGTCCGCAACGCGCAGCACACCCCGGCGCTGCGGCTGCACTGGCTGTGCGACCTGGACGAGGCCAAGGCCCGGGCGGTGCTGGGGGAGTACAGCACCGTCGGGGTGACCGACAGCTACCGGCGGGTACTGGCGGACGGGCGGGTCGGCGCGGTCGCGGTGGCGACGCCGGCGGGCGCCCACTACGCGCTGGTGCGGGCGGCCCTGGAGGCCGGCAAGCACGTCCTGGTGGAGAAGCCGATCACCACCTCCGCCGCCGAGGCCGAGGAACTGGTCGACCTGGCCGAGCGGCGCGGGCTGGTGCTGATGTGCGACCACACCTTCTGCTACACCCCGGCGGTGCGGCGGATCCGCGAACTGGTCCACGGCGGGGACATCGGGGACGTCCAGTTCTTCGACTCGGTGCGGATCAACCTCGGCCTGGTGCAGCCGGACGTGGACGTGCTGTGGGACCTCGCCCCGCACGACCTGTCGATCCTGGACTTCGTGCTGCCGCCCGGGGTCGAGCCGGTCGGGGTGTCCGCCCAGGGCGCCGACCCGATCGGGGCCGGCCGCGCCTGCGTCGCGTACCTGACGGTCCGGCTCAGCAACGGCGCGCTGGCGCACTGCCACGTCAACTGGCTCTCCCCGACCAAGGTCCGCACCACCCTGATCGGCGGCTCGCGGCGCACCCTGGTCTGGGACGACCTCAACCCGCAGGCCCGGCTGGCCGTGCACGACCGCGGGGTCGACCTCACCCCGCCCGACCGGCTGACCGACGCGATCCGGCACCGGGCGCTGATCTCCTACCGGGTCGGCGAGATGGTCGCGCCCGCGCTGGTCGAGCAGGAGGCGCTGCGCAACGTGATGGCCGAGTTCGCGGCCGCCATCACCGAGGGCCGGGCCCCGCTCACCGACGGCCGGGCCGGGGTGCGGGTGCTGCAGCTGCTGGAGGCGGCCTCGCTCAGTCTCGAACTCGGCGGCGCCACCGTCCCGGTGGGCGCGGCGGTCCGGACCGGGGCGGAGGTCGCCCGGTGAGCGGGCCGGTGCGCGGGCCGGTGCGCCGGGGCGCGGCACGGGATCCGGCGCGGGAGGGCGTCCCGCTGGTCGATCTGGCGGCGGCACACGCCGAGGTGGCGGACGAGGTGCGGGCCGGCTTCGACCGGGTGCTCGCCTCCGGAGCCTTCGTCAAGGGCCCCGAGGTGGCCGCCTTCGAGCGTGAGTACGCGGCCTTCGCCGGTGTCCGGCACTGCGTGGGCGCCGCCAACGGCACCGACGCCCTCGAACTGGCCCTGCGCGCCCTGGGCCTGCCGCCCGGCAGCGGGGTGGTGCTGCCCGCCAACACCTTCGTCGCCACCGCCGAGGCCGTGCTGCGGGCCGGGCTGCGCCCGGTGCTGGTCGACGCCGACCCGGAGTACCTGCTGATGGACCCGGAGCGGGCCGCCGCCGCGCTGCCCGGCGCGGTCGCGCTGCTGCCCGTCCACCTCTTCGGCCAACTCGCCCCGATGGGGCCGCTGCTGGCGGCGGCCGACGGACGGCCGGTGGTGGAGGACGCGGCGCAGTCCCAGGGCGCCCGGCAGCACGGGCGGAGCCGGTACGGGCGGATCGCGGCCACCAGCTTCTACCCGGGCAAGAACCTCGGCGCCTACGGCGACGCCGGGGCGGTGCTCACCGACGACGACGCCCTGGCCGACGCCGTCCGGCTGATCGGCGACCACGGCGCCCGCGACCGGTACCGGCACGAACGGTTCGGCTTCAACTCCCGGCTGGACGCGCTGCAGGCCGTCGTGCTGCGCGCCAAGCTGCGCCGGCTGCCCGCCTGGAACGCCGCCCGCCGGGCCGCCGCCGCCCGCTACGACGAGCTGCTGGGCGGGCTGGACGGGCTCGCCCTGCCCCGCACCGCGCCCGGCAACGAGCACGTCCGGCACCTGTACCCGGTACGGATCGGCGCCGGCCGGGACCGCGACGCGGTGCTGGCCGAACTGCACGCGGCCGGGATCGGCGCCGGGGTGCACTACCCGGTGCCGGTCCACCGGCAACCCGCGTTCCATCACCTCGGCCACCGCGAAGGGACGTTCCCGGTCGCCGAGCGGGCCGCCCGCGAACTGCTCAGCCTGCCGCTGCACCCCCACCTCACCGAGGCCGGGCAGCTGCGGGTGGCCGAGGCGCTGGCGCGGGCGCTGGGCGTGCGGTTGTGACGTCGGGGACGCTCCCGGGCGCGGCTCCCGGCAAGGCTTCGGGCGCGGCTCCGGGCGGGGCCGGGCAAGGCTCCGGGCGGGGCCGGGCAAGGCTTCGGGCGTGGTCCGGGCAGGGCTCCGGGCGAGGTCCCGGCCGTGCGCCGCCC
>NZ_JBIVVI010000643.1:0-5244 GCF_044757675.1 Kitasatospora sp. NPDC091257 | reverse complement strand
ACTGGGCCGCGTAGCCGGACCAGAGCGGCGCGGCGGCGCTGGTGCCGCCGTAGACCTGCCAGCCGCCGGCGGTGTAGATCGCGAAGCCGCAGGCTCTACGCGCGAAGATAGCGCGTGTGCGATCGGGAAACCATACTTAAAGATCTGCGCCCGGCCACCGTCGCCCCGGGCGTCCCCCACCCTCTCCTCAGCTCCCCCACAGAGGACGCACGCATGCCTGTGGTCCAGCCGACCACCGAGTCGCCCGAACCCGCCGACGCCGCGCCGAAGCCCCCCACGAGCGCCGTCGACCGCTTCTTCCGGATCAGCGAGCGAGGCTCCACCCTGCCGCGCGAGATCCGCGGTGGTGTCGCCACCTTCTTCACCATGGCGTACATCCTGGTGCTGAACCCGATCATCCTGGCCAGCGGCACGGACGTCACCGGGGCCCACCTGGACAGCGGCCAGCTGGTCACCGCCACCGCCCTCACCGCGGGTCTCACCACCCTGCTGATGGGCGTCATCGGCAACGTCCCGATCGGCCTGGCCGCCGGCCTCGGCGTCAACACGATCGTGGCGCTCCAGCTCGCTCCCAGGATGACCTGGCCGGACGCCATGGGCATGGTCGTGCTGGCCGGTTTCGCGATCATGCTGCTGGTCGCCACCGGTCTGCGCGAGCGCGTCATGAACGCCGTCCCGCTCGGCCTGCGCAAGGCCATCGCGATCGGTATCGGTCTGTTCATCAGCCTGGTGGGCCTGGTCGACTCCGGCTTCGTCAGCCGCATCCCGGACGCCGCCCACACCACCGTCCCGCTCCAGCTCGGCGGCAACGGGCACCTGCTCGGCTTCCCGGTGCTGATCTTCGTGGTCGGCCTGCTGCTCACCCTGGTCCTGCTGATCCGCAAGGTGCCCGGCGCCATCCTGATCAGCATCGCGGTCTCCACGGCGCTCGCCGCGGTCATCGACAAGGTGGCCGACGTCCCGGCGGCCAAGTGGGGCCTCACCGTCCCGACCTGGCCGGGCAACCCGGTCTCCGCGCCGGACTTCGGACTGGTCGGCAAGGTCAGCCTGTTCGGCGGCTTCGAGAAGGTCGGCGTGCTGACCGGCCTGCTCTTCGTCTTCACCGTGCTGATGTCCTGCTTCTTCGACGCGATGGGCACCATCCTCGGCGTGGCCGACGAGGCCCACCTGCTGGACGAGAAGGGCGACCTGCCCGGCATCAACAAGGTCCTGATGGTCGACGGCATCGCCACCGCGGCCGGCGGTGCCACCTCGGCCTCCGCCAACACCTGCTTCGTCGAGTCCACCGCCGGTGTCGGCGAGGGCGCCCGGACCGGCTTCGCCTCGATCGTCACCGGCCTGCTCTTCGTGGTGGCGCTCTTCCTCACCCCGCTCGCCACCATGGTCCCGGCCCAGGCCGCCACCCCGGCCCTGGTCACCGTCGGCTTCCTGATCCTGGCCAACTCGATCAAGGCGATCGACTGGGCCGACTACACGATCGCGATCCCGGCCTTCGTGACCATCGTGATGATGCCGTTCACGTACAGCATCACCAACGGCATCGGCATGGGCTTCATCGTCTTCTGTGTGATGCGCCTGGCCGCCGGCCGCGGCCGGGAGGTCCCCGTCCCGATGTACGCGGTGGCGACGGTGTTCGCCTTCTACTACCTGATGCCGGCCTTCGGCCTGCTCTGACGCCGTACGCCGACCGAGCCCCGTCCTCCCGGTTCCGGGAGGGCGGGGCTCCGGCGTTCCCGCGGGCGGCCGTCCGGTCAGTGGACGCAGAACTCGTTGCCCTCCGGGTCCCGCATGACGGTCCAGGAGCCGCCGGGCTCCTCGACGTGCCGCAGGACGGCGGCGCCGAGGGATCCGAGGCGGGCGACGGTGGCCTCGCGCTCGCCCGGGCCGGGGTGGACGTCGAGGTGCAGGCGGTTCTTGCCCCGCTTGGGCTCGGGGACGGCCTGGAACAGGACACGGCGGCCGAGGCCGGTGTCCGAGGCCGGATCGAACGGGTCCTCGGGGTGGCGGACGGCGGCCAGGGAGCGCCAGGCCGGGCGGCCGTCCAGCTCGGTGAGGTCCTCCGGGCCGACCGCGCCGGCGGCGAGCAGCCGGGTGATCAGCGCGCCGTGGTCCTCCTGCCTGTACTCCAGGGCGGCGGCCCAGAAGGCGGCCTGGCGGTGCGGATCGGCGCAGTCGATGACGAGCTTCCAGTGCAGCGGCATGTAACCGTTTGTACCGGTTACCGGGAGGGCGGGCAACGACCGGCCGTCAGAAGTTGTCAAAAAGGCACTCGTGTAGGCGAGTTGGCGGTGGGAATACTGCCTGGACGGAGAAGGGGGAGGGGACTCGACCGATGGTGCAACAGGATCCGCCGGGGGGCGTCGAGGCACAGCTGCTTCCGGAGCTGTTCCGGACGACGGACAAGGCCTCGCTGGACGGCCAGCGCGAGACGCTGCGCTGGTACCGCGGACTGATCGCGATGCTGGTGGTCGCCGCTGTGATCGGGTCGTTCCCGGGCCCGGACGACAAGGGTGACTTCGACGTCTGGCCGCTGTTCTCGGTCGCCGCCTTCCTGGTGGCCGGCTACTTCTGGTCCCGGCTGCGCCGCAGCAACCCGCAGGGCCGCTGGTACCAGGCCCGGGCGGCGGCCGAGTCGGTCAAGACGCTGGCCTGGAAGTACACCGTCCGGGCCTGGCCGTTCGACGGCCCGGCCGAGTCCGCGGACGTCGACCGCGGCTACCTGCTCCAGGTCGAGGACGTGCTGCGGGCCTTCGAGGACCCGGAGATCGTGCCGCCCGGCAGCGTCGCCGAGATCACCCCGGAGATGCGCCGCCGGCGCGCCGAGAGCCTGACCGCGCGGCGCACCCTCTACCTGCGCACCCGGGTCGAGGGCCAGCGCACCTGGTACCGCTCCCGGGCCGAGGCCTGCGACTCGCAGGCGGTCTCCTGGGGGCTCGGCGTCGCGGTGCTGATCATCGTCGGTGCCGCGGCGGCCGTCGCCCAGGCCACCGGCGCGCTGCCGGTGCACCTGTTCGGCGCCACCTCGGCCGCGGCCGCGGCGATCATCGCCTGGACGCAGCTCAAGCAGCTCGGCCCGCTGGCCGCCGCCTACCAACTGGCCGCGCGCGAGCTGGAGAACGTCGGCAACCAGCTGTCCGACCTCGACCTCCGGGCGCCGGACGCCGAGGCGGACTGGGCCCGGCTGGCCGCCGAGGCCGAGGACGCGGTCTCCCGGGAGCACACCACCTGGCGGGCCCGCAGGGCGTTCCCGCGCTGAGCCGGGCCGGGCGGGGAAGAGTACTCGACCGGAGCGGGGACTTGGGGAGATCCGGCGAAACGCGGGGCGCAGGTGTGCGGGGTGCGTGAGGGTAGAGCGCCCAGGTACGGACCGTAATCATTACGTGTCCATGCCCTGGTTTCATCGCCTGCGCGCGACCCCAGTTCCCGCCGGAGGCCCTCCTTGCGCATTCTCCTGATCGCCAGCGCGTTCAACAGCCTGACCCAGCGCGTCCACACCGCCCTGCGCGAGCGCGGCCACCAGGTCGCCGTCCAACTCGCCCTCGACGACGAGCGGATGAGGGCGGCGGTGGCCCGCACCGACCCCGAGCTGATCGTCTGCCCGATGCTCACCAAGGCCGTCCCGCAGGACATCTGGTCCACCCGGACCGTCCTGATCGTGCACCCGGGCCCCAAGGGCGACCGCGGCCCCTCCTCGCTCGACCGGGCGATCACCGAGGGGGTGGAGCGCTGGGGCGTCACCGTGCTGCAGGCCGTCGCGGAGATGGACGCCGGCGACATCTGGGCGTCCGTCGAGTTTCCCGTCCCCGCCTGCGGCAAGAGCGAGTTGTACCGGGGCGAGCTCGCCGACGCCGCCACCGAGGCCGTCCTGCTGGCCGTCCAGCGGTACGAGGGCGGGCTGTTCACCCCCGAGCCGCTGGACTACGCCCGGCCGGACGTGCACGGCGAAGCGCGCCCCTTCCTGCGCCAGGAGGAACGCCGGATCGACTGGGAGCGGGACGACACCGCCACCGTGCTGCGCAGGCTGCGCGCCGCCGACTCCCAGCCCGGCGTCCTGGACGAGCTGTACGGACGGGAGTTCTTCCTGCACGGCGGCCACCCCGAGGACGAACTGCGCGGCCCGGTGCCCGGCGCCGTGCTGGCCACCCGGGACGGCGCGATCTGCCGGGCCACCGTGGACGGCGCGGTGTGGATACCGCAACTGCGCCCGCGCCGCACCCCCGGCGGGCCGGTCACCTTCAAGCTGCCGGCCGCCACGGTGCTCGCCGACGAGCTGTACCGGGTCCGCGAGGTGCCGGTGAGCCCGGAGCGGGCGGGCCGCCGGGACACCTGGTCGGAGCTGCGCTACCGGGAGGAGGGCGAGGTCGGCTTCCTCGAATTCGCCCACGCGGGCGGGGCGATGAGCACCGAGCAGTGCCGTCGGCTGCTCACCGCCTACCGGGAGGCGGCCGACCGGCCGACCTCGGTGCTGGTGCTCGGCGCGCCCCGGGACTTCTACTCCAACGGGATCCAGCTCAACGTCATCCAGGGCGCGCCCTTCCCGGCGCTGGAGTCCTGGGAGAACATCAACGCGATGGACGACTTCGTCGAGGCGGTGCTGACCACGACGGACAAGGTGACGGTGGCGGCGCTGGCCGGGAACGCGGCCGCCGGCGGGCTGATGGCGGCGCTCGCCGCCGACGAGGTGTGGTGCCGGGAGTCGGCGGTGCTCAACCCGCACTACCGGCTGATGGGCCTGTACGGCTCCGAGTACTGGACGTACACCCTGCCCCGCCGGGTCGGCGCCGAGCAGGCCGAGCGGCTCACCGCCGAGGCGCTGCCGGTCGGCGCCGACCACGCCCGCCGGATCGGCCTGGTGGACCGCACGGTCGGCGGGGACGCGGCCGGGTTCCGCCGCTGGGTGGCGCGCGAGGCGGCCCGGATCGCCGCCGCGCCGGACCTCACCGGGCGGCTGGTGGACAAGAAGCGCCGCCGCGCGGTCGACGAGGAGGCCAAGCCGCTGGCCGAGTACCGGGCGGAGGAACTGCGCCGGATGCACGCCAACTTCTACCGGGCGGGCGAGCCGTACCACGCGCTGCGGCGGGACTTCGTGCACAAGGTCTGCCCGGTGGCCACGCCGGAGCACGTGGCGGGGCTGCTCGGGCGGCCCGGACAGCCGTAACGGTCGGCCCGGGCCCCGGCGGGGGCCGCAGGCGGGGACCGCGCGGATACCGGGAGCGGGGACGGGCGGCGCCCGGCCGGGGTGGG
>NZ_JBIVVI010000642.1:0-5254 GCF_044757675.1 Kitasatospora sp. NPDC091257 | reverse complement strand
GGGGGGTGGGGGGGGGTGGGGGGGGCGGGGGTGGGGGGGGGGGGTGGGCGTGGGGCTCGGCGCGTCGCTGGTCGGCGCCGCCGCGCTCGGGACGGGCGTCGCCAGGGTGGGCGGGTCCACCGGCGCGGGCGCCAGGGTGGTCGTCGGCAGCGGCTGCGCCTGCTTGGCCGGCGGCTCGTTGGAGGGCGTCACGGCGTACGCGACACCGATGGTGAGCGCCACCAGGGCGGCGCCGACCCCGGCGAGCAGCCCCTTGCGCCGGGCGAGCGGGTGCCGGTCGGCCTGTTCGGCCGCCCTCCTGGCGGCCCGTCCGCCACCGGTCTCCGGCCCGGGCGCGGCCTGACCGGTGTCGGAGGCCGGGCCGACGGAGAAGAGGCCGATCTCGTTCCCGGCCGGCCCCGAGGCCGGCGTTCGCGGTTGCGGGACCGACGGCAGCACGGTGGTGGCGTACGCCTCCGGGGGGGCGCCGGGGTCCGGGTAGCCGTCGGCCGCCGGGTAACCGTCGCCTGCCGGGTAGCCGTCGGCGCCCGGGTAGCCGTCGGCGCCCGGGTAGGCATGTGCGTCCGCGTAGCCGTCGGCGCCCGGGTGGGCACCGACGCCCGGCCCGAACGGGGCCTGCCCCGGGGCGACGGGCGGCAGCACGGTGGTGGCGTACGCGTCCGCGTCCGGTCCGAGCGGCGGAGCGGCCGGCGGCCCGGGCTGCCCCGGGGGTACGGGCGGCAGCACCGTGGTCGCGAACGGGTCCACCACCGGTGCGTTCGGGTGGGTCTCGTCGGCCAGCTGGTCGGCGGTCTGCGGGACGTACGGGCGGACCAGCGGCGGGCCCTCGATGTGGGGCAGGACGGCGGTCTCGGTGAGGCTCGGGTCCGGGACGCAGCCGCACCCGGTGGAGCGTGCGGTGCCGCACGTCGGGCAGTGCTGGTCCGGCATCGGCCGGTCCTCCTCGGTTTCGCGTCGACTTCGCGGGCGGCTGTTCGGTCGTCGGGCTGTTCGGTCGTTCGGCTGTTCGGTGCGCCGTCCGGGCGGAACCGGGCGCACGATCGCGCCTGATTATGCAGGACCGCCCGAAGGGTGGACAGGGGCGTCCGTCCCCCCGCGGGGAGGTTGTGCCGATTGGTGCCGGTTGGCTCTCCGGAGAACGCCCGGGGCGCGGCGGTTGTCCCCGGCGCTTACGCTCGGCTCAACCCGGTGGAACAAATCGGGACGAACCAGCGAGCGTTGTGAGCTGGGAGTGATCATCTGGCCGGCCCGGCCGACGGGCCCGCGACCCCCCACGGAGACGCCATGCCCACGGAGACGTCGCGTGATGTCGACGGAGAAGCCATGGCCGACGGAGAAGCCATGACGGAGACGTCATGACGGAGCCGCACGCCGCGTCCGACCGGAGCGCCGCTGCCGGGACCGGCCCGCCGGCGGTCACCGTCCCCAACCTCTGGGTGCCGATCGGCGCTCTGCTGCTGGCGATGCTGCTGGCCGCCCTCGACCAGACCATCGTCTCCACCGCGCTGCCGACCATCGTCAGCGACCTCGGCGGCCTCGACCACCTCTCCTGGGTGGTCACCGCCTACCTGCTGGCCTCCACCGCCGCGACCCCGCTGTGGGGCAAGCTCGGCGACATGTACGGCCGGAAGCGCTTCTTCCAGGCCTCCATCGTGATCTTCCTGCTCGGCTCGGTGCTGTGCGGGATCGCCCAGAACATGGGCGAACTGATCGCCTTCCGCGCGCTCCAGGGCCTGGGCGGCGGCGGGCTGATGGTGCTCTCCCAGGCGATCGTCGGCGACCTCGTCGCCCCCCGGGACCGCGGCCGCTACCAGGGCCTCTTCGGTGCCGTGTTCGGCGTCACCAGCGTGCTCGGGCCGCTGCTCGGCGGAGTGTTCGTCGACCACCTCAGCTGGCGCTGGGTCTTCTACATCAACCTGCCGATCGGCATCGTCGCCCTGGTGGTGATCGCGACGGTGCTGCACGGGCGGGAGGTCCGGCGCGAGCACCGGATCGACTACCTCGGCACCGTCCTGATCGCCGCCGTCGCCACCTGCCTGGTGCTGATGACCTCGCTCGGCGGGACCACCTGGGCCTGGACCTCCTGGCAGACCGTCGGCCTCGGCGTGCTCGGCCTGGTGCTGCTGCTCGCCTTCGTCCAGGTCGAGCGGACCGCGGTGGAGCCGGTGCTGCCGCTGCGGCTGTTCCGTTCGCGGACGTTCAGCCTGGTCGCGGTGATCTCCTTCGTCGTCGGCTTCGCGATGTTCGGCGCGCTGACCTACCTGCCGACCTTCCTCCAGGTGGTCCAGCAGGTCTCGCCGACCTTGTCCGGCATCCACATGCTGCCGATGGTGCTCGGCATGCTGCTCACCTCGATCGGCTCCGGCCAGATCGTCGCCCGCACCGGCCACTACCGGATCTTCCCGATCGCCGGGACGGCCGTGACCACCGTCGGGCTGCTGCTGCTCTCCCGGCTGGACGAGCACAGCAGCACCGCCGAGATGAGCTTCTACTTCCTGGTCTTCGGCCTCGGGCTGGGCCTGGTGATGCAGGTGCTGGTGCTGATCGTGCAGAACTCGGTCGGCTACGAGGACCTCGGCGTGGCCACCGCGGGCGCCACCTTCTTCCGCTCCATCGGGGCCTCCTTCGGCGTCTCCATCTTCGGGACGGTCTTCGCCAGCGGCCTGCGCAGCCGGCTCGCCGACGCGCTGGCGGGGGTGCCGCTGCCGCCCGGCTTCCAGCCGGAGGCCATCACCGCCGACCCGCGGGTCATCCCCCAACTGCCGGCCGCCGTCCAGCCGGCGGTCTACCACGCGTACGCCGAGTCGATCACCCGGGTGTTCCTGTACGCGGTGCCGGTCGCGGTGGTCGCCTTCGTGCTGTCGCTGTTCCTGCGCGAGCAGAAGCTGCGCTCCACCGTCACCGCGCCGGACCTCAGCGAGTCCATCGGCGTCAATCCGGTCGAGCGCAGTTCGCTGGACGAGATCGCCCGCGCGCTCTCGGTGCTGAACGGCCGCGAGGCCCGGCGCGACCTCTTCCGGCGGATCACCGAGACCGCCGGACTGGACCTGCGGCCCGCCTCCAGCTGGCTGCTCCTCCAGATGCACCAGCACGGCTCGGTCGAGCCGGCCGAACTGGCCGAGCGGCGGATCGTCCCGGTGGCCGTCGTCGAGGAGGCCGCCCGGGAGGTGGAGGGCCGGGGGCTGGCGGCGCGGTCCGGCGGGCTGCCGCTGCGGCTCACCGAACCGGGGGAGGAGGTGGCGCTGCGGCTGGTCGCCGCCCGGCGCGCCCAGCTCGCCGAACTGCTGGGGGACTGGGACGAGGAGCGGTACGCCGAGCTCGCCGGGGTGCTCAACCGGCTCAGCTCCTCGCTCTGCGCGGACCTGCGGGACCGGCCGGACTCCTCGGGGCCGGAGCCGCCGTACCGTGGGGAGGGGCGGTCGTTCTGACCATGCGTCGGCCCGTCGGGTGTGGCAGGGAAGGATGGTGCGGCATGCCGCTCGAAATCGAGCGCAAGTTCCTGCTGGAGGCCTTCGAGCCGCCGGGCACGGCGGTGCGGCAGCGCATCGAGCAGGGGTACATCGCGATCAAGAGCGACGGGACGGAGGTGCGGCTGCGGCGGATCGGCGACAGCCGCGTCCTCGGCGTCAAGCGGAGCGCCTCCTCCTCGGAGGGATCCCCCGTACGGATCGAGGTGGAACGCGAGCTCGGGGAGCGGGAGTTCACCGAGCTCTGGCCGGCCACCGAGGGCGCCCGCCTGGTCAAGGACCGCTACACCTTCGAGGCGTCCGGCGTCACCGTCTACGCGGACGTCTACCAGGGGGAGTTGGCCGGGCTGCGCACCGTCGAGGTCGAGTTCGGTTCGGAGGCCGAGGCGGAGGCGTTCTCGGTGCCGGAGTGGTTCGGCGCCGAGATCACCGGCGTGAAGGCGTACAAGAACCAGACCCTCGCGACCCTCGGGCTCCCCGGGTCCTGACCTCGGTGCCGGGGTTAGGGCGCCCCGAACCAGCGCGGGGTGTCGAGGCGGAACGGGTCGCCGGGGGCGAGCCGGCGCAGGCCGTCCTCCAGCTGCCGCAGCTGCTCCTCGCCCAGGGTCGCGGCCCACTCCTCGCGCAGCTCGTCGAAGATCCGGGCGGAGCGGACCAGGCAGTCCACCCCGCGCCCGGTGAGCCGGACCAGCTTGCGCCGGGTGTCGGAGGGGTCCGCGGCGCGCTCGACGTAGCCGAGCTGCTCCAGGTTGTCGACGGTCTTGCCCGCCGCCTGCTTGGTGACGCCGAGGCGGCGGCCGAGTTCGGAGGCGGTGGTGCCGTGCGGGCCGATCGCCTGGAAGACGAAGCCGTGCATCGGGCGCAGGTCGGGATGGCCCTCGCGGGCGATGCGCTCGTGCAGCTCGTCGATGATCGTCCGGAAGGCGAGCAGCAGGCGCAGCGGCAGCTCGAAGCCCGGCGGGGGCGCTTCACTTGACACGATAGACAACCTCATTGACCATATAGACAACTTCATTGACCATCTTAGGGGGTTCCTTCACCATGCCCGTGATCCGCCGGACCGACGCCCGCCGCACCGCGACCCCGAACGCCGTCATGACCACCTACGCCTCGCCCACCCAGGGCTCCGCCGCCCTCGCCGTCTGGCACGTCGACATGGCCTCCGGCGCCAAGGGCCCGCTGCACGCCATGGACACCGAGCAGATCTGGACCCTGCTCACCGGCACCGCCCGGGTCGACCTGGCGGGGGAGGCCTTCACCCTCGCCGCCGGCGACACCGCCGTCCTCCCCGCCGACACCGTCCGGCAGATCGCCACCACCGACGGCTTCACCGCCGTCGTCGCCTCCCCGTCCCCCGCCCACGCCTACAACCCCGACGCCCGCACCCCCGAGGGCGCCTGCGGCCTCGCCCCGCGCGACGACCAGCGTGTCCTGCCGCCGTGGATCGCCTGAGCCCGACCCGCTCGCGCCCACGGGGACGGCCGGGGGCCCGCCCCGGCCGTGAGGTGTAGCAGACTGCTGCCGTAAGCAGTCCCCGGAGCAGAAGGAGCCCCATGTCCGTCGTCAAGATCAACGTGCTGACGGTGCCGGCCGAGCAGCGCGAGGTGCTGGAGCAGCGCTTCGCCTCCCGCGCCGGCGCGGTGGAGAACTCGGACGGCTTCGAGTGGTTCGAGCTCCTCCGCCCCGTCGAGGGCACCGACCAGTACCTCGTCTACACCCGCTGGCGCAGCGAGGAGGACTTCAAGGCCTGGATGGAGGGCCCCATGAAGGCGGCCCACCAGAACGGC
>NZ_JBIVVI010000641.1:0-5255 GCF_044757675.1 Kitasatospora sp. NPDC091257 | reverse complement strand
GGGGCTCCTCGGGCGAGGGGAGGGGCAGGGCGGACAACGCTTGCAGGCCCTGCCGCTCGCGTCGCTCACGCCGGTCGCGGCGGTCCCGTCGGGACTGTTCGGCGAGCTGGGCGAGGTCCCAGCTGACGCTGCCGTCCAGGTAGGCCGCCAGGTCGGGCAGTTCGGCGTGCAGGTGGGCGGCGGCGCGGAAGGCGCCGAGCAGCAGGGCCGCGTCGCCGAGCGAGGACAGTCCCTTGCCGCGGACGTCGCCGACCAGCAGCCGGGTGCCGGTGGCGGTGCGGGCGGCCGCGTACAGGTCGCCGCCGACCTGCGCCTCGGCCTCGGCGGCCAGGTAGACGGAGGCCAGGTGCAGTGGTCCGATCCGTTCCGGCAGCGGGCGCAGCAGCACCCGCTGGGCGGCCTCGGACACCGAGCGCACCCGGGCCAGCTCGCGCTCGTGCCGCTCGCGCAGCACCCGCAGGCCGACGATCAGCACCGAGACGATCAGCTGCGCGCTCAGCTGGGTCTCGATGTTCGCGCTGGTCAGGCTGTCGCGGACGGCGCCGATGACGGTCAGCGCGGCGAACGCGAGCGCGGCGACCGCGGCGGTGGCCCGGGGGCCGGCGAAGGAGGCGGTGAGGGCGGGGGCGACGATCAGCAGCGGGCCGAGGTGGATGTCCGGCGGGGAGAGGATGTCGACCACGGTGATCAGCACGATCAGCGCGAGGGTCAGCGCCGTCAGCACCCGGCGGTCGGGCAGCCAGGCGCGGCGGCGGTCGGGGGGATGCGTCGCGTTCGAGCGGTGCGGCGCATCGGGACGCTGCCGGAGGGGCACTCCTCCTCTGTACACCGTGGAGGCGGCGGGGCGCACCCGGAAGGGCTCGACCGGCTCTCCGGCCGGTCCCTTCGACCGGCCCCTCCGGCCGGTGTTCCGGGCGACTTCCCCCGGCCGGATCTCCGGCCCGCGCTTCGATCCCGCATCCCGACCCGCGTCCCGCGTCCCGCGTCCCGCGTCCCGCATCGCCGTCCGGCAGGTGTCGCCCAGGTCAGCCCTCCTGGCCGTACCGGGCCAGGTAGTCGGCGAAGCGGGCGACGTCCTCGTCGGACCAGTCGGTGAAGCGCGCGGTGAAGGAGAGCCGGCGCTGCTCGTTGGCGTCCCGCAGCAGGGTGAGGCCGGCCTCGGTGGCGCGCAGGATCTGGCCGCGCTGGTCGTCCGGATCGGTCTCGCGGGCCAGAAGGCCGAGCTTCTCCAGGGCGGTGACCTGGCGGCTGACGGTGGACTTGTCGAGCATGAAGTGCGCGGCCACGTCGGCGGCCCGGCAGCCGCCGCGCTCGGTGATCAGGTCGAGGATGCTGTAGGTGACCAGGGAGAGGTCGGGGTGCAGCTGGGAGGCCTTGTGCCGGGCGCGGCGGGCGAAGGCGGTCAGCTCGCGCTGGATGGTCTCGATGGACGACTGGCGGCCGGGCACGGCGTTCCTATCTCCTCGATATTTGTTGCACTATACAACGGATTTGCCCGGGGGTGCACTTTGCTCCGGTGCTCGCCGCTCCGGCGCTCATCGCCCCGCTGCCCGTCGCCCCGGCGCTCGCTGCTCCGGTGCGGCCCGCCAGGCGCGGGCGGCGGCGATCCGCCTGGTCGCACTCGGGTGAGTGGCGAACAGTAGCTCAAGCACCCTCGGTGGGTCGACATCCGAGACGTTCGCCACGGCCAGTCTGCGCTGCATGGCCACGAACTGCTCGACGTCCCCGGTCAGTTCGAGTGCGTGCCGGTCCGCCCTGGCCTCGATCCGGCGGCTCACCGCGCACTGCGGCGGCCCCGACAGCGCGCCCAGCAGCGCCGCGAGCGCCGCCAGCAGCGGCAGCGCCCGGGGGTCCGCCGCGTCCGTCGCCCCGGCCGCGTCCAGCAGCGGCGGCCAGGTGGCGAGCAGGCCGAGGACGGCCACCGCGACGGCCGCGCCGACCGCGCCCAGCGCGGTGCCGACCGGCACGTCCCGGTGCTTGACGTGGCCCAGCTCGTGCGCGACCACCAGCTCCACCTCGCGCGGCTCCGCGGTGGTCAGCAGCGTGTCGTACGCGACGATCCGGCGGGTCGCCCCGAATCCGGAGACGTACGCGTTGAGCGCGGTGGTGCGACGGGAGGCGTCCGCGACCAGGACGTCCCGCACCCGGACGTCGTCCCGCTCGGCCAGTGCGAGCAGCGCGGTGCGCAGCTCCCCCGGGGGCATCGGGGAGAAGCGGTTGAACACCGGCTCGATCAGCAGCGGATGGAGGAAGGAGAGCGCGGCCGTCAGCAGCGCCGCCGCGCCCGCCGCCGGCAGCCACCAGCGCTGCGGCGACCAGGCGGTCAGCGCGAACAGGCCCAGTGCGAGCGGGAGGACGAGGACGAGGGTGAGCGCGAGGCCGCGTACGGCGTCCAGCGCCCAGCCGGCCCAGCCCTGGGTCACCAGCCCGTACCGGGCCCGGACGGTCCGCGCCCCGGCGCCGAACGGCAGTTGCAGCGCCTGGCCGAGCACCACCAGGGCCGCCGCGCCGGCCAGTACCCCGGCCGTCCGGGAGCCGCCGAACCAGCCGCCGACGGCGGTCACCAGGGCGGCACCGGCCGGGGTGAGGCCGAGCAGCAGGGTCAGCGCCAGGCCCGCCAGTCGTCCGCCCAGTGCCCACGGCAGCTGGGCGCGGCGCAGCGCGCGGCCCCGGGCGCGCTCGTCGGGGGTGAAGTCCGGCGTGGGGGCTTCGCCGGGCGGGGCGCACTCGGGGGTCGCGGTCCCGGACGCCGCGGTCTCGGAGGCCACGGCCTCGGGGGTCGCGGTCTCGGGGTTCGGGGGTTCGGCGGCCGGGGGTTCGGGGGCCGGGGTGGTGTCCATGGCGGGGTGCGGCTCTTCCGGTCGGGTCGCGGGAGGGGCGGTACGGCGGTTCGGCGATTGTCCAGCGGTGGTCCAGCGGTGATTCAGCATGGCGTACCCGACCGGGCGATGCGCACGCCGCGGCCCGGCGGTCGCCCGCGGGCGGCGGTTCACTCCTCGGTCGGCCCGGTGGCGCCGTGGACGCCGGAGCGCAGCAGTTGGTGGCCGAGGTCCACCAGGGCGCGTCCGACCGCGAACTCGTCGCCGACGGCGGGGGCCGGGGCGTCGCGCGGGTTGCGGCGGGAACGGGCGTCACTGTGCAGCACGTCGCCGTCGGCGTTCAGCACGGCGTGCACCCGGGTGGTGTCCTCGTCCTCGACCACGTGCAGGCTGAGCTGCCAGTCCTTGGTGCGCACGGCGCCCGGGGCCGACTGCTCGACGCCCTCGCGGCCGGCCGCGGCCGGCGGCGGGGCGGCCACCGTTCCGTCGGCGCGGACGATCACCACCGGGCAGCCGCCGTGCACGGCGCAGCGGGTGGACACCGAGCCGAGCAGCGTCCGGGCGAAGGTGCCCCGGCCCCGGCTGCCCAGTACCAGCAGGTCGGCCCCCTCCGCCGCCTCCAGCAGCACCTCGGCGGCGTGGCCGAGCACCAGGCTCTCCCGGACCTCCACCGAGCGGTCCGGGCCGAGGATCTCGTTGATCTCGGCGCTCAGCGTGCGGCGGGCGGTCCGCTCGAAGCCGTCGTCCACCATCGGCGCGAACCACCCGTACAGCGAGGGGTACTCCCAGGCCGCCACCGCGTGCACCGCCGCGCCGGTCAGCACGGCCTGGCCGACCGCCCAGCGCAGGGCCGCCTTCGACGGCCCGGAGCCGTCGATCCCGACCACGATCCGGTGCTCCCGGGTGAGGGACGGGGGACTGCCGCCCACGGCGGAGATCTGATTGCTGCCCATCACGCCACACCTCCCGGCCTTCGGCGCGGGACTCGCTCCCTGCACACCACGCTGCGCGCCCCGCCCGCCTCCGCGCCAGGGACACGGTGGCCGGGTCGGCCGGGGCCATGGGGACGGTCGGGCCAGGGGGCGTCCGGCGACCGGCCGGTGATGCCGGGCCCTCGATGCCGGGCCGTCGATGCCGGGCCGTCGATGCGCGGGCGGCGATGTCCGCCGGTCGATGTCCGACCGTCGATGCCCACCCCGGCCCAGGGGGTGTCCTTTGTGGCCGGAATGTTGCTGGCTCGGGTCCGGGTGGTGGTGATTCGGTGGCGTAGGCTGACCGCTCTTGCACCATCCTCGGGGGGATCCACTCATGCGCCGTGTCGCGGCCGCCGTCGCGCTGCTCGTCGGAATGACCGCCGTCGCCGCCTGCGGGCCGGACGACCCCGAGCCGGCCCCGGCCTCCGCCGCCCCCGTCCCGCCGTCCTCGGCGCCGGACGGCACGCCCTCCGGCACGGCCCCGGGCAAGAGTGCCCCGCCCCGGCCCGACGGCACCATCACCGTCGCCTTCGCCGGGGACGTCCACTTCGAGGGCCGTACCGAGGCCCGGCTGGCCGTCCAGCAGCCCGAGCCCGCGCTCGGCCCGATCTCCCGCACCCTCGCCGACGCCGACCTGTCCGTCCTCAACCTGGAGACCGCGATCACCGGGCGCGGTGCCCCGGAGCCGAAGACGTACACCTTCCGCACCTCGCCCAAGGCGCTGTCGGTGCTCAAGGACTCGGGCGTCGACGTCGTCTCGATGGCCAACAACCACGCCGTGGACTTCGGCGCCGACGGCCTCACCGACACCCTCGCCGCCAAGGACTCCTCGCCGATCCCGGTGGTCGGCTTCGGACGCAACGCCAAGGAGGCGTACGCCCCGTACGTCACCACCGTGCGCGGGGTGAAGGTCGCGGTGGTCGCCGCCAGCCAGGTCGAGGACCTCACCAACCAGAAGTGGCGGGCCGGCGCCGACAAGCCGGGCATCGCCTCGGCCCTGGACGTGCCGGCGCTGGTCAAGGCGGTGGAGACGGCCAAGCAGCAGGCTCCGGTGGTGCTCGTCTACCTGCACTGGGGCGACGAGGGCAAGGCCTGTCCGACCGGTCCGCAGACCACCATCGCCAAGAAGCTCGCCGGCGCGGGCGCCACGGCCGTGGTCGGTACCCACGCGCACACCATGGTCGGCTCGGGCATGCTCGGCAACACCTACGTCGGCTACGGCTTCGGCAACTTCCTCTGGTACGGCACCTCCAACTACCCCAACTCCAACGAGACCGGTGTCACCACCCTCACCCTCACCGCCGAGGGCAAGGTGACCGGCGAGGCCTTCACCCCGGCCACCATCGACGACAAGGGCATCCCGGAGCCGGTCAGCGGCGCCACCGCCGAGGCAGCCCTCAAGCGCCGCGACGGCCTGCGCGGCTGCACCGGCCTCTCCCCGGCCCCGGCCGGCCCCGGTGCG
>NZ_JBIVVI010000640.1:0-5258 GCF_044757675.1 Kitasatospora sp. NPDC091257 | reverse complement strand
GGTGAGCAAGGAGCGGGGGGAGACGGAGTCCGTCAACCACACCCTGCTGGCGAAGTACCGGACCTCGACGATCGCCGTCAAGGCGGCCGCCGACGCGGTGCAGATCCACGGTGCCCAGGGCATCGGGGCGGAGGCTTCCGTTCAGCGTCACTACCGGGACGCCAAGGTGATGGAGATCATCGAGGGCACGACGCAGATCCAGCAGACCATGCTCGGTCAGTTCGCCGTCCGGGCGGCCCGGCTGTGAGCGAGCTCCGGACGGGGGCGGTGACATACGGTCAGCTGTCGGTCCTGCGTTCGCTGGAGACACACGGCCCCGACCATCGGGCGGTCGCCAATCTGGTCAGTGTCTGGGAGGTGCCGTTCGGTCTCGGCGCGGCCCAAGTCATGGACGCCTGGCTCCAGTTGGTGGAGAAACACGAGTCGCTGCGGACCACCTACGACCTGAGCGGCCCGACGCCGGCCCAGACGGTCCACCCGTACCGCCCGTCCCGGGTGGCTGCGCTGGAGCTGGCCGAGGACAGCTTCGCGGCGGCCCTGCGGCTGGGTGCCGAGGCGGCCGTCGAGCCGATCGACATCGAGACCGAGTTGCCGTGGCGCGCGTTCGTCACCACTCACCAGGGGGATGCGCTCCACCTGGTCACCGTGATCCACCACGTGGCGGCCGACAACGGTGCGCTGCGGGTGCTGGAGGAGCAACTCGGTGTCCTCCTGGAGGGCGGGGCGCTCGGGCCGGTGGTGCAGCCGCTGGAAATGGCGCAGGAGCAGCAGGAGGAACCGGGCACCCGGAGCGTCCGGCACTGGACCGAGGCCTGGAGCCGGCTCGTCCCGGCGGACCGGGATCCGGAGGACGCCACCGAGCGACGCCGGGCGTCGCTCTACAGCCCGGAGGGACTGGCCGCCGCGCAGGAGCTCTCCGACCGGCTGAAGATCTCGGTCCAGTCGGTGGTGCTCGGCGTCGGCGCGCTCGCGCTGTCCCGGCTCAAGCGCACCGAGCGGATGACCTTCGCGCTGATGGCCGCCAACCGGCTCACCACCCGGTGGGCGCCGCTGGTCGGCTCGCTCAACCAGTTCGCCCCGGTGACCGTCACGGTCGACGAGGAGGCCCACCCGCTGGAGTATCTGCGGGCCTGCTACGTCCAGTCCATGACGGCGTACATGAACGGCTGCTACGACGTCGACGCGCTGAAGGAGAGTCTCCGGGAGGCCGGCCTCCCGGAGACGGACCCCACCGCCTTCGCCAAGCACTACAACTTCCTCGGCGATGTGGACGCCGAGCCGGCCGCCGGGTCCTCCCTGCGCACCGGGATCGAGTGGCGTCCGTCCACCCAGCGGTCAGGGCCGAACTTCCACCTGGCAGTGGCCACGGGGAAGGGAATTCTCATCGGAGTGGGCGCGAGCCGCGATTATCTCGACGGAAATCTCCCAGCCGTTCTCGCGGCGTCGATCGAGGCTGGTCTCATCAATATGTCCAAGGGGTCCGAGAACTCCCTGGCGGAAGTTTCACTGGATAATCCTTGGCGAATGTTCTGAAGAGCGGAAGAATGCGGGGAGAAACGCTTCTTCCCCCCGCACTTCGGCATCCCTGGGCTTGGTCGAGCCAGTACTAGAAGCCTGCACAGATTCCTCGAAGCTGCTTCTTCATCATGACCACCTCCTGTCCGTGGTGACTATAGCCACAGACGGTCGGGAGGTGGAAGGAAAATCTGGATAAGGCCCAGGAAAGATGGTTAGGATTTAACTCATGACGGATTCGTATGCCGATCCGGGAACCCCGGATCACCGAAGTGCCGCACGTTACCTGTGGTGGCTGACCATGAGTCAGCGCCGACGGGTGACGGGCGGGGCGGTGATCGGCACCCTCTGGATGGTCGGCCTCCTGCTGCCGCCGTACCTCATGCAGCGTGCGATCGACGACGGGCTCCAGCGGGGGAAGACCGGAGTCCTGGTCGGCTGGGTGGCCGCACTGATCGGCGCCGCGCTGCTCAACGCATGGCTCGGCATCATGCGCCACCGCATCATGACGCGGGTCCGGATGGACGCCACCTTCCGGACCATCAAGGTCGTGGTCGCGCACTCCACCCGGCTGGGTGCCGAACTGCCCCGCAAGGTGACGGCCGGCGAGGTGGCCAGCATCGGCGTGGGCGACGTCGCGCAGATGAGCCAGACACTGACGATCACCGGCCCGGGCGTCGGCGCTGTCGTGGCGTACCTGGTGGCGGCCGCGCTGCTGCTGTCGGTCTCCGTCGCGCTCGCCCTCGTGGTCCTGCTGGGGGTGCCGTTGCTCGCGGTCGTCGTCGGGCCGCTGCTGGAACGCCTCCAGGGCGCGGAGTCCAAGTACCGCGCGCAGCAGGGGGCGCTGACCGCCCGGCTCGGGGACATCGTCGGCGGCATGCGCGTACTCAACGGCATCGGCGGCAAGGAGATGCTGGCCGGCCGCTACCTGCGCGGATCGCAGGACCTGCAGGCCGAGGGCTACCGGGTCGGCGCCGTGACCAGCTGGATCCAAGCACTCTCGGTCGGCCTGCCCGCCCTCTTCCTCGCGCTGGTGACCTGGCTGGCCGCCCGGATGGCAGCCGAGGGCACCATCACGATCGGCACGCTGGTCGCCGTCTACGGCTACGTCGCCGTCCTGGTGGTACCGGTCGCCAGCTTCATCGAGAGCGGATACGACCTCACCAGGGGTCTGGTCGCGGCTCGACGGGTCGTCCGGATGCTCGACCTGAAGCCCGCCTTCGAAGACGCCGCAACACTGCGGCCGGCCCATGACGAGCCATCGGCCCTGCACGACGCCGACACCGGTGTGGAACTGGCCCCGGGCCGGCTGACCGCGATCGTGAGCGCCCGCCCAGCCGATTCCGCGGCCGTGGTCGACCGGCTCGGCCGGTACAGCGCATCCGCCGCGACCTGGGGCGGCGTGCCGCTCGCCGAGATCGCCCTGGCCGAGATCCGCAGGCGGATCGTGGTGGCGGACAACGACGCCGACTTCTTCTCCGGCACGCTGCGCACCGTGGTCGACGGCCGGTCCGAGCACACCGGCCCGTCCATCGCCCAGGCCGTCCGAGATGCCGCGGCGGAGGACATCGTGCAGGCACTGCCCGATGGCCTGGACACCATGATCCAGGCCCAGGGCAGCAACCTCTCCGGCGGTCAGCGCCAGCGGCTGCGGCTGGTCCGTGTCCTGCTGGCGGACCCGGAGGTGCTCCTGCTGGTCGAGCCCACCTCCGCCGTGGACGCCCACACCGAGGCCGCCATGGCCGCCGGGCTGCGCCGGGCGCGCACCGGGCGCACCACCGCCCTCACCTCGACCTCCCCCGTCCTCCTGGAGCAGGCCGACACCGTCTGCTACCTCGTCGACGGCCGTCTGGCGGCGGCCGGCCCGCACCAGGAACTGCTCGCGACAGAGCCCGGCTACCGCGCGCTGGTGGCTCGCGGCGAAACCGCCACCGAGTCCACGCCCGCCGAGGAGGCCGTCCGATGACCGCTCAGACCGAGACCGCCCCCGGACGGCTCCCGATCGCCGGTCCCGCCGAGGTCCGCCGGGCCGCCGTGCGCCTGATGAGGCAGGACGGCCGTGCCGTCGCCGCGACGCTGACCCTCAACGGACTGGCCGCGGCCGCCGGTCTGGGCGGCCCCTGGCTGCTGGGCCGGATCATCGACGACGTCCGGGGCGGCGCCGGCACCGGACACGTCGACCGACTCGCCCTCGGCATCCTCTGCTTCGCGCTCGCGCAGCTGCTCCTCGGCCGCTTCGCCCGCTACGCCGCCCACCGCTTCGGCGAGCGGACCCTGGCACGGATCCGAGAGCGGTTCGTCGACCGCTCCCTCGCCCTGCCCGCCTCGGTGGCCGAACGCGCCGGCGTCGGTGACCTGCTGACGCGCGGCACCGCCGACGTCGCCACCGTCGGCACCACCTTGCGCGACGCCGGGCCGGAGGTCTCCGTGGCGCTCGTCCAGATCCTCCTGATCCTGGTCGCCATGCTCGCGGTCAACCCGCTGCTCGGCATCTGCGGGTTGCTCTGCCTCTCCGGGATCTGGTTCGCCACCCGCTGGTACCTGCGCCGTGCACACACGGGTTACCTCGCCGAAGGCGCCGCCAACTCCGCGCTGATCGAGATCCTCACCTCCACCGCGACGGGGGCCCGCACCGTCGAGGCCCTGGGCCTCCAGGACCGCCGCATCGCCGCCACGGCCGAGGCCGTCGAGCACTGCCGGGGCACCCGTACCTACACCCTCAGCCTGCGCACCGTGCTCTTTCCCGTGGTCGAGTTCTCGTACATCGCCCCGGTCGCCGGCATCCTGCTGCTCGGCGCCGCCCTGCGCGACACCGGCGCGGTCACCACCGGCGCGGTGGTCGCCTGCGCCCTCTACTTCTGGAAGCTCTCCGAGCCGCTGGACAAGGTCCTGCTCTGGCTCGACCAACTCCAGCGCAGCAACGCCTCCTTCGCCCGAGTCGAGGGCGTCGGCCAGGTGGACGCCCCGGCCGTGACCGGCGGCGGCCGGCCCGAGGACGACCGGATCGACGTGGTCGACGTCCGGTACGCCTACCAGGGTGAGCGGGACGTCCTGCACGGCGTCGACCTCACCGTCCGTCCGGGCGAGCGGCTGGCGATCGTCGGCCCGTCCGGAGCCGGCAAGTCCACTCTGGGCCGGCTGCTGGCCGGCGCGGAGACGCCCCGCACCGGACGGGTGACGGTGGGGCAGGTGCCCGTCGCCGAGCTCGACCCGGCCCAGCTGCGCCGACACGTCGTCCTGGTCTCCCAGGAGCATCACGTCTTCCTCGGCACCGTCCGGGACAACCTCCTGATCGCCGCGCCCGCCGCGACCGACCAGGACCTGCTCGCGGTGCTGGCCGCCGTCGACATCGACTGGGTGGACGAGCTGTCGGACGGGCTGGACACCGAACTCGGCGCCGGCGGGCTCCGTCTGAACGCCCAGCAGGCCCAGCAACTCGCCCTGGCCCGGGTGGTCCTGGCCGATCCGCACACGCTGATCCTGGACGAGGCCACCTCCCTGCTCGACCCGACCACCGCCCGGCACACCGAGCGCTCGCTGGCGGCCGTGCTCAAGGAACGCACCGTGATCGCCATCGCCCACCGCCTGCACACCGCCCACGACGCGGACCGGGTCGCGGTCATGGACGGCGGCCGGGTGACCGAATTGGGCAGTCACGACGAGCTGTTGGCGGCCGGCGGCGGATACGCCGCGCTGTGGAAGTCCTGGCACGGCGCCTGAGCGCGCCCCCGCCCTCCCTACCC
>NZ_JBIVVI010000639.1:0-5266 GCF_044757675.1 Kitasatospora sp. NPDC091257 | reverse complement strand
CCCCTCCACCGCGCAGACCGCCGCCCGCTACCTGCTCCTGGTGCTGGTCCTGCTGCTGGTCATCGGCCCCTTCCTGTGGCAGCTGTCCACCTCCCTCAAGGGCCCCGCCGAGGACGTCTACACCCGCACCCCGAGCTTCCTGCCCGACCAGCCCACCCTGGGCAACTACGGCAAGGTCGCCGACGTCATCCCGGTGTGGACCTACGCGCTCAACTCGGTGATCGTCGCCGTGGTCTGCATCACCGGCAACGTGGTCGGCTGCACCCTGGCCGGCTACGCGCTCGCCCGGCTGCGCTTCCGCGGGGCGAAGCTCGTCCTCGGCCTCTTCCTCGCCACCCTGATCCTGCCCGGCGAGGTCACCATCGTCTCCCAGTACGTGCTGGTGCGCGGTCTCGGCCTGGCCGACAGCCTGGCCGGGGTCGCGCTGCCCGGCTCGATCGCGATGCTCAACGTGCTGCTGATGCGCACCGCCTTCGCCGCCGTCCCGGCCGAACTCGACCAGGCCGCGCTGGTGGACGGCGCCAACGTCTGGCAGCGGCTGTGGCACATCGGTCTGCCGAACGTGCGCGGGATGCTCAGCGTGATCGTGATCTTCACCTTCATCGGCGCGTGGGACGACTTCCTGTGGCCGCTGATCGTGCTCAACGACCCGCAGAAGTACACCCTCACCGTCGGGCTCCAGTACCTCAACGGCACCTTCTCCGCCAACCCCCGGCTGATCGCGGCCGGCACCATGATCGCCTTCCTGCCGATCGTCGTGGTGTTCGGCGTCTGCCAGCGCTTCTTCTTCAAGGGCGTCGAGGAGGGAGCCGTCAAGGGATAGCCCGCCCCAGGGATGGCCCACCGTCCGTACGCCCCGAACCCGTTGAGGAAGCTCTCCGATGGCCACCGCCCCCCGCTTCGGCGTCAACTACACCCCCAGCGCCGGCTGGTTCCACCACTGGCTCGACTTCGACCTCGACGCCGTGCGCGCCGACTTCGACTCC
Organism: Kitasatospora sp. NPDC091257; assembly: GCF_044757675.1. NCBI lineage: Bacteria > Bacillati > Actinomycetota > Actinomycetes > Kitasatosporales > Streptomycetaceae > Kitasatospora > Kitasatospora sp. NPDC091257. Next base: position 4,280 of record NZ_JBIVVI010000639.1, on the reverse strand, counting down.
ATCGCCGCCCTCGGCCTGGACCACGTCCGGGTCTTCCCGCTCTGGCCGGTCTTCCAGCCCAACCGCACCCTGATCCGTCCGCGCGCCGTCGAGCAGCTGACGGCCCTGGTGGACGCGGCCGGCGAGCGCGGACTGGACGTCGCCGTGGACGGCCTGCAGGGCCACCTGTCCAGCTTCGACTTCCTCCCGTCCTGGACGCGGACCTGGCACCGGCGCAACATCTTCACCGACCCCGAGGTGCTCGACGGCCAGGCCGCCTACCTGCGCACCCTCGCCGGGGCGCTGCACGAGCGGCCCAACTTCCTCGGAATGACGCTCGGCAACGAGATCAACCAGTTCTCCGGCGCCCCGCACCCCGACCCGGACCGGGCCACCCCCGCCGAGGCGGAGGCCTGGCTGCGCCGGATGCTCGACGCCTGCGAGCAGGGCGCCCCCGGCCGGCTGCACCTGCACGCCTCGTACGACGCGGCCTGGTACCTGGACGAGCACCCGTTCACGCCCTGGCACTCGGCCCGGATCGGCGCCGCGACCGCCGTGCACTCCTGGGTGTTCAACGGCACCGCCCAGCGCTACGGCGCGCACTCCACCGCCACCGCGCAGCACGCCGCGTACCTGGTCGAGCTGTCCAAGGCCTGGGCGGACGACCCGGCCCGCCCGGTCTGGCTGCAGGAGGTCGGCGCGCCCGCCCCGCACATCACGGCCGAGGACGCCGCGCGCTTCACCGGCGCCACCGTGGAGGCCGTCCTGGACTGCCCGGACCTGTGGGGCGTCACCTGGTGGTGCTCGCACGACGTGGACCGCTCGCTCGCCGACTTCCCCGAACTGGAGTACAGCCTCGGCCTGTTGACCACCGACCGGACGGTCAAACCGGCCGGTGCCCGGCTCGCCGAGGCCGCCGCCGAGGCCCGCCGCTCCTGGCAGCCGCCGAAGCCGCGCAGCACCGCCGTGGTGGTCGCCACCGGCGACGAGGTCACCTCGCCCGGCCGCTCGGTCTGCGGCCCCGGCGGTTCGGCGTACGAGGCGTTCATGCGCCTCGCCGAGGCGGGCGCCCGCCCGACCGCGGTCCTCGCCGAGCGCGCCGAGGACCGCGTCCACCTCGCCGCGCGCGGCATCACCGAGGTGGTCCACCCCTGCGACGTACGTTCTCTCTGACCGCGACCCAGCCCGCAACCCAGCCCGCAACGGAGCCCGCTGACATGCACGATGACCGCACCCTGGTCGAGTCCCGCCTCAAGCGCGTCCTGGACGAGCGCATTCGCCCGGCCGTGTACCCCGAGTCCGTCCCACTGGAGGTCGGCATCTGGACGGCCCCCGGCGAGCCCGTCCCGGTCGCCGAGGGCCTGGCCGCTCCGCGCACCCCGATCGCGGTGGGCGACGCCTGGGGCGCGCCCTGGGGCACCAGCTGGATCACCGTGACCGGTACCGTCCCCGAGGCGTGGGCCGGGCGCACCGTCGAGGCGCTGATCGACCTCGGCTTCGACGCCAACATGCCCGGTTTCCAGTGCGAGGGCCTGGTCTACCGCCCGGACGGCTCCCCGGTGAAGGGCCTCAACCCGCAGAACCAGTGGGTGCGGATCGCCGCCCCGGCGGCCGGCGGCGAGCAGGTGCTGCTGCACGTCGAGGCCGCCTCCAACCCGGTCATCCTGGACTATCACCCGTTCCTGCCCACCGAGTTGGGTGACAAGGAGACGTCCGGCGACCAGCCGCAGTACAAGCTGGCCCGGATGGACCTGGCCGTCTTCGACGAAACGGTCTGGCAGCTGGTGCTGGACCTGGAGGTGCTCGGCGAGCTGATGGCCGAGCTGCCGGTGGAGGGCGCCCGCCGCTGGGACATCCTGCGCGCGGTCGAGCGGGCGCTCGACGCCGTCGACCTCCAGGACGTCAACGGCACTGCCGCGGCCGCCCGTTCGCAGCTCGAAGGGGTGCTGGCCGCGCCCGCCGTGCCCTCGGCGCACCGGATCAGCGCGATCGGCCACGCGCACATCGACTCGGCCTGGCTCTGGCCGCTGCGCGAGACCGTCCGCAAGGTGGCCCGCACCACCGCCAACATGACGGCGCTGCTGGAGGACGAGCCGGACTTCCGCTACACCATGTCCCAGGCCCAGCAGTTCGCCTGGATCAAGGAGCACCGCCCCGAGGTGTACGCGCGGGTACGGAAGGCCGTCGCCGAGGGCCGGTTCGTCCCGGCGGGCGGCATGTGGGTGGAGTCCGACACCAACATGCCGAGCTCGGAGGCGATGGCCCGGCAGTTCGTGCACGGCAAGCGGTTCTTCCTGGACGAGTTCGGGGTGGAGAACCACGAGGCCTGGCTGCCGGACACCTTCGGCTTCACCGGCGGCCTGCCGCAGATCATCCGCAACGCCGGTTCCAAGTGGCTGCTGACGCAGAAGATCTCGTGGAGCCAGATCAACAAGTTCCCGCACCACACCTTCCTCTGGGAGGGCATCGACGGGACCAGGATCTTCACCCACTTCCCGCCGGTGGACACCTACAACTGCTCGATGAAGGGCAGCGAGATCGCCCACGCGGCGAAGAACTTCAAGGACAAGGGCGTCGCCCGGCACTCGCTCGCGCCGACCGGCTGGGGCGACGGCGGCGGCGGCACGACGCGCGAGATGGTCGCCAAGGCGGCCCGGATGAACGACCTGGAGGGCTCGGCCGTCGTCCGCTGGGAGAACCCCGCCGAGTTCTTCGCCAAGGCCGAGGCCGAGTACCCGAACCCGCCGGTCTGGGTCGGCGAGCTCTACCTGGAGCTGCACCGGGCCACCCTGACCAGCCAGGCGAAGACCAAGCAGGGCAACCGGCGCAGCGAGAACCTGCTGCGCGAGGCCGAACTCTGGTGCGCCACCGCCACCTTGCGCACCGGCGCGGACTACCCGTACGAACAGCTGGACCGGATCTGGAAGACGGTGCTGCTGCACCAGTTCCACGACATCCTGCCCGGCTCGTCCATCGCCTGGGTGCACCGCGAGGCCGAGGCGACGTACGCGGCGCTGGCCGACGAGCTGGAGGGGCTGATCGGCGCGGCCCAGCAGGCACTGGCCGGGGCGCCCTCGGGCGGGCGCGAGCTGGTGTTCAACGCGGCGCCGCACACCCGCTCGGCGGTGCCGGGCGGCGGGGCCGGCACCACCGCCCCGCCGAGCGGAACCTGCGAGGCCGTCGAGCGCGCCGAGGGCGGCTTCACGCTGCGCAACGGCCTGCTGGAGGTCGTCGTGGACGCGGACGGGCTGATCGCCTCGGTGGTCGAGCTCGCGACCGGCCGGGAGACCGTCGCCCCCGGCGGCCGGGCCAACCTGCTCCAGCTGCACCCCGACTTCCCCAACATGTGGGACGCCTGGGACGTGGACCAGTTCTACCGCAACACCGTCACCGACCTGACCGGCGTGGACTCGCTCACCGCCACCGCGTCCCCCGCCGCGGCCTCGGCGCGGATCACCCGCTCCTTCGGCTCCTCCACCGTCGTCCAGACCCTCACCCTGCCGGCCGGCGAACAGCGCGTGGACATCGACACCGAGGTCGACTGGCACGAGACCGAGAAGTTCCTCAAGGCCGCCTTCCCGCTCGACGTCCACACCGAGCGCTACGCCGCCGAGACCCAGTTCGGCCACCTCTACCGGCCCACCCACACCAACACCAGCTGGGACGCCGCCAAGTTCGAGGCCTGCAACCACCGCTTCGTCCACTTCGACGAGCCCGGCTGGGGCGTCGCCCTGGTCACCGCCTCCACCTACGGCCACGACGTCACCCGCACCGTGCGCCCCGACGACGGCGGCACCACCACCACGGTCCGCTTCTCGCTGCTGCGCGCCCCGCGCTTCCCCGACCCGAGGACCGACCAGGGCCTGCACCGCTTCCGGCACGCCCTGGTGCCCGGCGCGGCGATCGGCGACGCCGTCCGCGAGGGTTACCGGATCGGCCTGCCCGAGCGGCGGGTCACCGGCAGCGCCGAGCAGGTCGCCCCGCTGGTGGAACTGGACAACGACGCCCTGGTGGTGAGCGCCGTCAAGCTCGCCGACGACCGCAGCGGGGACCTGATCGTCCGGGTCTACGAGGCCGGCGGCGGCCGCGCCCGGGGCCGGCTGACCACCTCCTTCCCGCTGGCCGGCGCCGTCCCCTGCGACCTGCTGGAGCGGCCCTGGGACGGCACCCGCGGCGAGGTGTCCGTCGAGGACGGCGCGGTGCGCCTCGCGCTGCGCCCGTTCGAGCTGGTCACCCTGCGCCTGCGGGCCGCGGCCTGACGTCTACGCTGTTCGGCGCCCCGGCCCCGCGGCCGGGGCGCC
>NZ_JBIVVI010000638.1:0-5271 GCF_044757675.1 Kitasatospora sp. NPDC091257 | reverse complement strand
GGGGGGTGAGCGGCAGCACGTCCTCGGTGTCGCGGCCGTCGCCGACCAGGGCGTCCAGCCGCTCCTGGTCGAGGCCGGCCAGCGGGAAGTCGGACGGGGTGCGGCCGCCGGCGCCGGGGCTCGCGCAGTGCTCGGCCAGCTCGCGCAGCGCCTGGAGGGTCTGCTCGGCGAGGGCTCGGACGGTGGCCTCGTCGTAGCGGGCCGCGGGGTAGGTCCAGCCCAGTTCGAGCCGGCCGTCCTGGACCGCCCCGATGACGTCCAGCAGGTAGGGGCGGGGCTCGTCGGGGTCGGTGTCGCGTCCGGCCGGGGGCAGCGAGCCGCGCAGCAGCCCGTCGGCGGCGGCGCTGCGGCTGTCCCACTGGCCGTGGTAGTTGAAGGCGATCAGCGGCGCGGCCGCGTCGGCCGGCAGGGCGGACGGGTGCAGGTGGCGCAGGGCGCCGTGGCTGAGTCCGCGCAGCGGGACGGCGCGCAGCTGCTCCTTGACCGAGCGCAGGGTGTCGTGCCAGCCGGCCTCGGGGTCGACGTGCAGGGCGAGCGGGAACTCGGCGGTGAACCAGCCGACCGTGCGGGAGAGGTCCTGGTCGGCGAAGAGGTCCTCGCGGCCGTGGCCCTCCACCCCGATCAGCACGGAGTCGCGGCCGCACCAGCGGGCCAGGGTGCGGCCCAGCGCGCTGAGCAGGACGTCGTTGACCTGGGTGCGGTAGACCTCCGGGACGTGCCGCAGCAGCGCCTCGGTGGTCCGCTCGTCCAGGGTGACGGTGACGGTGGCGGCGGTGCCGTGGGTGTTGGGGCCGGGCCGCCCCTCAGGCAGCCCGGCCGGGGCCCGGCCGGTACGGGTCCAGTACGCGCTGTCGCCGTCCAGGGCGCCGGAGCGGGTGTGCCGCTCCAGCCGGGCGGCCCAGCGGGTGTAGGAGGTGCCCGGCTCCGGCAGCCGGACGGGTGCGCCGGTGCGGGCGGCGCGGTAGGCCGCTTCGAGGTCGGCGAGCAGGATGCGCCAGGAGACGCCGTCGACGGCCAGGTGGTGGATCGTCAGGACGAGCTGGCCGGCCTGGTCGGCGCCGCCGTCGAAGAACAGGGCGCGCAGCATCCGGCCCTCGACCGGGTCGAGGGAGCGCTGCGCCTCGTCGGCGGTGCGCTGCACCTCCGCTTCCGCCGTCGCCGGGTGGTGGGTGAAGACGCCGTCCGGTGCCTGCTCCAGGACCTCCTGGTGCCAGCCGGATCCGCCCCGGCGGAAGCGGGTGCGCAGCGCCGGGTGGTGCTCCGCCAGGGCGAGCACCGCGGTCCGCAGGGCGGCCGGGTCGGTGCCCGGGGCCAGGGCCAGCCGCTGGGTCATGGTGAAGCGCAGCGCCTCGCCCGCCCGGCGGCCGTCGAGGTACCCGTGCTGGATCGGGGTGAGCGGGGCCTCGGCGGGCTCGGCCTCGTCCACCTCCGTCCGTACCGACGACTCACCGGCGCACAGGGCGAGCTCGGCGACGTTCTGGTAGCGGAAGACGTCCTTGGTGGTGAGGGCGAGGCCGGCGGCGCGGGCCCGGGAGACGATCTGGATGCTGAGGATGGAGTCGCCGCCGAGGGCGAAGAAGTTGTCCCGGGCGCCGACCCGCTCCACGCCCAGCACCTCGGCCCAGATCGCGGCGAGCCGCTGCTCGGTGCCGGGGCGCGGGGCGACGTACGGGGTGGTGCGGTCCGGCTGGGCGGGCGGGGCGGGCAGGGCCCGCCGATCGGTCTTGCCGCTGACGGTGCGCGGGACGCGGGCCAGCGGGACGAACGCGGTGGGCACCAGGTGGTCGGGCAGGGTACGCCGCAGCCAGGCCCGCAGTTCCTCGGCGGGCGGCACCCGGTCGCCGGCCGGCACCGGGTAGCCGACCAGCAGGGTCCGGCCGCCCTGTTCGCGGGCGGCGACGGCGCAGTCGGCGAGGTCGGGGTGGGTCAGCAGGGCGGCCTCCACCTCGCCGGGCTCGATCCGGAAGCCGCGGATCTTGACCTGCTCGTCGGCCCGGCCGAGGAACTCCAGCTGTCCTTCGGCGTCCCAGCGGGCCAGGTCGCCGGTGCGGTACATCCGGGTGCCGGGGGCGCCGAACGGGTCGGCGAGGAAGCGGCCGGCGGTCAGCCCGGGCCGGTTCAGGTAGCCGCGGGCGACCTGTTCCCCGGCCAGGTACAGCTCCCCGGGCATGCCGGGCGGCACCGGGCGCAGCGCGCCGTCGAGCACGTGGGCGGTGACGCCGCGGCCCGGCCGGCCGATCACCGGGCGCCCGGGGTGGTCCGCGCAGCGGGCGTAGGCGGCGTCGACGGTGCACTCGGTGGGCCCGTACAGGTTGTAGGTGCTGATGCCGTACTCGGCCTGGGCCGCGCGCAGGTCCCGCCAGGTGGCGGCGGGGATCGCCTCGCCGCCGAGCTGCAACAGCCGGGGGTGGTGGGGGGCGGGGGCGAACAGTCCGGCGGCGGTGAGTTCGCGCAGCAGGGAGGGGGTGACGTTGACGACGTCGAGCCGCTGGTCGACGATCCGGGCGAGGAAGGCCTGCGGGTCCAGCCGGACGTCCTCGTCGATCAGGTGGAGTTCCTGGCCGGAGACCAGCAGCAGCGGGCCCTCCCAGCTGGTGTCGAAGGAGAGGGAGGCGCTGAGGGCGACCTTCAGCCGGCTGCCGTCGGCGGTGTGCGGGGCGAGCATCCCCTCCCGGTGGTCGCGGCAGAGGTTGACCAGCTGGCGGTGCTCGACGACCACGCCCTTGGGGCGGCCGGTGGAGCCGGAGGTGTGGATCAGGTAGGCGGCGTGCCCGGGCAGCAGCGGGACGGTCCGTTCGGCATCGGTGAGGTCGTGGCCGGGCAGGGCCTCCCACGGCACCTCGCGCAGGGTGTGCTCGGTCAGGACCGTGTGCGGCCGGGTGTCGTCGAGCAGCAGGGCGGCCCGCTCCTCGGGCAGGTCCGGGTCGACGAACTGGAGGACGGCGCCGGCCTTGAGCACCGCGAACAGCGCCACCAGCAGGTCGGAGGTGCGCGGCAGCCGGACGGCGACCACCTGCTCCGGGCCGGCGCCGAGGGCGGCCAGGTGGCGGGCGAGGCGGTTGGCCCGGGTGTTGAGCGCGGCGTAGTCCAGGGTGGCGTCGCGGGCGACCAGCGCGGTGGCGTCCGGGGTGCGGGCGGCCTGCTCCTCGAACAGGGCGGTGAAGGTGGTGTCGGGCCCGGGCAGCGGCTCGCCGCGCCCCTGCCGCAGCACCTGCTCCCGCTCCTCCCCGGTCATCAGCGGCAGCGCCCCGACGGCCGTCGCGGGCGCGTCGGCGGCGGCCGCCAGCAGGATGGTCAGCCGGTCGGCGAGCTGCCGGGCGGTGCGGGCGTCGAAGAGCCCGGTGCTGTACTCCAGGTAGCCGGTCAGGCCGCCGTCGTGCTCGGCGAAGTCGAAGGAGAGGTCGAAGGTGGCGTTGCGGACGGGCGGGGTGAGGGGTTCCACCGTCAGGCCGGGCAGCCGGGGCGCCTCGGCGCCGAGGTTGTGCAGCGCCACCATCACCTGGAACAGCGGGGTGCGGCTGGTGTCGCGCTCCGGCTGGAGGACGTCCACCAGCCGTTCGAAGGGCACCTCCTGGTGGGCCAGGGCGTCCAGGACGGTGGCCCGCGCGGCGGTCAGCAGCTCGTGGAAGGACAGCTCGGGGCGGATGTCGCCGCGCAGCACCAGGGTGTTGACGAACATGCCGACCACGTCGTGGAGTTCGCCCTGTTCGCGGCCGGAGGTGACGGTGCCGACGGCGATGTCCGTCTGCCCGGACCAGCGGGCCAGCAGCACCTGGCAGGCGGCCAGCAGGACGGTGTAGAGGGTGCCGTCGGCCTCCCGGCCGCGCTCGCGCAGCCGGGCGGTCAGCCCGGCGGGCAGGGTGAAGGTGACCAGCGCGCCCTCCCGGGTGCGCACCGCCGGGCGCGGCCGGTCGGTGGGCAGCTCCAGCGGGGCCAGGCCGTCCAGGGCCCGGCGCCAGTGGTCGAGGTCGGCCTCGGCGGCGGCGGTGCGGGTGCGCTGCCAGGCCGCGTAGTCGGTGTACCGGACGGGCGGCGCGGGCAGCCGCGGGCGGCGGCCTTCGAGGGCGGCGGCGTACAGCTCGCCGAGGTCGCGGCCGAGCACGCCCATCGACCAGCCGTCGGTGGCGATGTGGTGCACCGCCAGGGCGAGGACGTGCTCGTCGGCGGCGGTGCGCAGCAGGCGGGCACGCAGCACCGGGCCGGCTTCGAGGTCGAAGGGGGTGGCGGCGATCCGCTCCAGGCGGGCGTCCAGGTCGGCCGGCGGGACGTCCTCGCGGGGCAGTTCGACGGGGTGGGGCGGGCGCACCACCTGCCGGGCCCGGCCGTCCCGTTCGGCGTAGGTGGTCCGCAGTGCCACGTGCCGCTCGACCAGGGCGTCCAGGGCGCCACCGAGCGCGGCCCGGTCGAGGGTGCCGCGCAGCCGCAGCACGGACAGCGAGGTGTACTCGGTGCTGCCGGGCTCGAAGCGGTCGAGGAACCAGAGCCGCTGCTGGGCGTAGGAGAGCGGCGGTTCGCTGCCCGGGTCGGCGGCGGGGACGACGGCCGGGACGGCGGTCCGTGCGGCGCCCGGGCCCGGCTCGCCGAGCGCCTCGGCGAGGTCGGCGAGCACGGGGTGGGTGAACAGCAGCCGGGGCGAGAGGTCGGCGGCGCCGAAGGCGGCGCGCAGCCGGGCGGTGACCCGCACGGCGAGGATGGAGTCGCCGCCGAGGGCGAAGAAGTCGTCCTCGGCGCCGATCGGGCCGGCGTCCAGGACCTCCGTCCAGGCCCGGGCGACCAGCCGCTCGGCGGGGGTGCGGGGGGCGGTGCGCTCGCGGCCGGCGGCGTAGCCGTCCGGTCCGGGCGCCGGCAGGGCGCGCCGGTCGAGCTTGCCGTTGGGGGTGAGCGGCAGGGCGGCCAGCGGCACGTAGGCGGCGGGCACCAGGTAGGCGGGCAGCAGCCGTTCCAGGTGGGCGCGCAGCTCGGCGGCGCCCGGGGGCCGCAGCGGGTCCGCGCCGACGACGTGGGCGACCAGCCGGCGGGTGCCGGCGGCGTCCTCGTGGACGCCGACGGTGGCCAGGCCCACGCCGGGGTGGGTCTGGAGGGCGGCCTCGATCTCGCCGGGTTCGATCCGGTAGCCGCGGATCTTGACCTGCTGGTCGGCACGGCCCAGGTAGCGCAGGGTGCCGTCGGCCTGCCGGCGGGCCCGGTCGCCGGTGCGGTACATCCGGGTGCCGGGGGCGCCGAACGGGTCGGCGAGGAAGCGGGTGGCGGTCACGCCGGGCCGGTTGAGGT
>NZ_JBIVVI010000637.1:0-5279 GCF_044757675.1 Kitasatospora sp. NPDC091257 | reverse complement strand
GCCTGGTCGTCGTCGCCCTGGACCCCCGGCCCGGTCAACTGGCCACCGGGTACGTGCAGATCGGGCTGGGTCTGCTGTGCTGGACAGTGCTGAGCGCGGTGCTGCTGCTCGCTCTCGGCTGGCGCCGTGCCGCGCCGCCGGCCGGCCGCGCCCCGCTGGTCCCGGTCGGCACCACACTGCTGTGCCTGTTCATGTCGGCGTTCCTGTTCGAGTCGGCCGACCCGGACGTGATGGTCGCGGCCCGGGTCCTGGTCGGCCTCGGCGCCGCCTGCTTCTCGCTCTTCGCCGTGGTCTCCGTCCTGGAGGCCGGCGTCGCCGACCGGAACTGACCGGCCGCCCGAAAAAGCCGGCCGAGAACAGCGAAGGCAGGGAGCCGAAGCTCTCCTGCCATTGTCCAACTCATACCGGACAGGGGGCCTTGCGGCAAGGCCCCCTCCCTGGCGCACAGTCGCTGACTGAATCGGGAAACCCGCGCAAACCGCACAAACCGGGTGTACCGCGTGCAATTGCCCGGCAGGGGATCGGAGAAGCAGGACACATGACCCAGCAGACGACCAGTGCCTTCGAGCTGCCCGAGCGGCTCGCCGCCAAGGCGGACCCGGCTCTGATCGCCGACGACGAACGGCACTTCGCCGGCACCCAGCCGCGGGCCAGGCCGGCGCCGTGGTGAAGGGTGCGGATGCCGTCATGCCGGGCTTAGCGCAGCCACATCGAACCGCGCACCGGAGGGGAGTCGAGGATCGGTCGGCCCAGGTCACGGTCGGCGGGCTCGGGCCGGCTGCTGTACAGGGCCAGCTCCAGCCGTTCGGGCGCGGCGGTGCGAGCCGGGTCGGGGCGGGTGGTGCCGGTCATCGCGCGGTGCCTCCGGAAGTCGGGAACGAGGTGCGACGGCCGTCCCGGCCTGGTGGGCCGGGACGGCGGGATCTTGCGGGGCGGGTCAGCCGGTGACGGTCTCGGGGTGTCGGGTGAGTGCGTCCAGGAGCGCAGTCTGCTGCTCGGTCAGCTTGCCGTCGGTGCGGGCCTTGTCCTGCTTGCGCAGCCACGTGCCGGGCCGGAACGTGGGATCGTCGCCCAGGCCGGTGCGGTTGGCGGGGCCGTCGAGGGTTCCGCCGGCGGCGAGGGAAGGAGCTCGCCTCGATCTCGGCGTCGGCCTCCGCCTTGACCGCCTCGCCGGCGTCGTGGACCTCGGCCGGGTCGGCGGCCGCGGTGTCGTCGCCGACCTGTTCACCAGCGTCTTCGACTTCCAGCCCGCCGCCGCAGCTGGCCACTGCTCCTCCTCACCACCCCGATCCGGCCGGCCGGCCGGCCGACGGGCTCTGATCTCAGCCTTGTTCACTGCGGAAACCCGGTCAGTCGAGCTCTTTCTCCGTATCGCTGACAGTCACGCATGCCCATCGAGAAAATCAGCGATGAGGCGAGGATGTGCGCCATCATTTGTCGTTTGTGCTCCCAACGCACAGACGTAGGACCGCGTCACTTCTATCGCTGTTGCACGGATCGCACCACGGGCCGATCACCAGAGTCCATCCCTCGATCTCGGGACTCACGTACACCCGGGCCAGTCCGTCCGGATTGTCCTCAGCCTCTCCGTGGCCGTCCTCGTCGATGACAGCCTCGGCCTCGGCGAACGTCACGGGTACGGGTCGGGCGAGGCCCAGCGACGCGACGACTCCCGCTTGGTCCCCGGTCGGTACGACGATCCAGTAGAGCCAGCATGTCGACAACGGCCTTGGCTGGTCGTCCCTCGCGATTCTCACAACCACAGCCTGCCACTCCGGGGCCCGCCTGTTCGAAGCCGGACGTTAAACGACAAGGTGAGCGTTTTCAGCTTCGCCACTCCAGGGTGACGCCGCGGCCCTCGCTTGAGCCTGGAAGCTCCTCGGCTGGGCCCACCGGGCACGGTGGGTTGTCTGTGAAAAGTCGCGGGCGGTCACTTCGCTGAGGGGCCGGTCCTGCGCTTCGGGGCGGAAGGTGATTATGGGGAGGGATGGAACGCATGCTCGAAGTACCATCCCTGCAAGGTTCTCCGGCCGGTACTTCCCAACCTCCGCAGTGGCGTGGTCGGACGGAGACATCCCTGTAGAGAGGACAGAGGGCATAGGGCGATGAGTGTGGCTGAGAGTTGGTCGCGTGTGATGAGCCTTCTTCGAGAGCACGCGCCGGCCGCTCACGCGGATCTGCCGGGGCCCGCTACGGAGCAGATGCTCGCGGCAGCCGAGGAACGGATGGGGATCTCCCTTCATGGGGACCTACGGACGTGGCTGTTGCAGAACAATCTGGATCTGCCGGAGGAAGACGTCGACGACGACGTGATGTGCTGCGGCTTCGACGGGTTCCCCGACGAGGGAAGCTTCTTTCTGGGCATCCGGGCGATGGAGAGGCTCTACGCGAATCACCCCTTGTCCGGTGGGAGCGAATGGCGCGAGGAGTGGATCCCGTTCCAGTCGGACCGGGACGGCTGGATGGGACAGTTCATCGACGCGAGGGACGGACGTATCGGCAGATGGTTCGTGGGTGCGCCCACGGTCACCGGCGAGTACGCGTCACTGGCTCACTACTTCGACTCCGTGGCGGAGATGCTGACGAGGATCGGCGCGGGGGACTATCCGGTCTGTTCCGTTGCCGAAGGGCGACTTGTCTGGTCGTGAGACGGTTCCCAACTGGATGACGGCCATTGCCAATCCGTCCTCACCCTGGAACGGCAATGAGATTCATCAGCGTTGACGTTCCAGGGTGAGGACGGCTGCGGCGATGACGGTCATCCGGTTGGGGCTGCAGCGGGCCCGGCGGAGGATCTGCCAGGACTTGAGTCGCGCGATGCTTCGTTCGACCGGTGCTCGTGCCGCTGACAGGGCTCGGTTGATCGTCTGCTGGGTTGTGGTGAGGTCTTGGCCGGGAAGCCGTCTGATGGGCGTGGTCGCCCAGGGGCCGGCCCCGATGTAGGCGCGGTCGGCGAGCACGGGGACGCCCTGGCGTTCGCAGATCCGGATGATGCGGTGGGTGCGGGCCGCGGTCAGGTCGTGGGTTCGGCCGGGCAGGGCGGGTGAGATCCACAGCAGGTTGCCGGTGGGATCGGCCACGACCTGCACGTTCACGCCGTGACGGCGGTGCTTCTGAGAGAAGTGGGCCCGGCTGTCGCCGACCCGGTCGCACTCGGCGAGCGTCCCGTCGAGCAGGACGTGATCAGGATCCGTCTCACGCAGGACCCGCAGCAGACCGGGTGCAAGCGGATACTTCTCACGGTCTGACCCCGGTGAGGACGCCTACTGAAGCTTCGGGCCCACCGAAATATCGACGGCTACGGCATTCCAGCCGGGCTCATTCACAGCCACTCGGACCCATCGTCTGCCCTGTTCGCCGATGAGTTTCACGAAGCGGGTCTCGGCCATGACGTCACCGATGACGAGCCGTCCGTCGGCCAACGCGATCGGCCCGTCGAAGACCGTCACGAAGGAGTCGTCCGGCCCGGGGTCCCTCGTGGATCGGCTCGGCGAAGACCCGAACCTTGATGAGCTGCACCTGAGCCTTTACCCGCACCGCAACATGGGTGTCGCAGGAGACCGCCGGTTCCTCCTTCAGGCTCAAGGCCGGCAGCCAGTCAGTTGATCCCAGCGCCAGGACGGGGTGATTCACGTAGACGTCGACGCCGGCAATCTGCACACGCGGCCCCTCTCCGGTCGTCCTTCGCGAATCGCAGAGATGACAGCCCGAGGTGCCGACAAGCCAGACGTGCGCAGCCGAGGCGCACAACCATCCGGGCCGTCTGACTCAAGCCTGATCACAAGATCTTCGACAGAGCCGAATCACGTGATCGTCCACACTGCGCGGCGTGCCAGTGGTGCGCGGTCTCCGCGTACGCGCGCAGTTCCTCGATCCGGTCGTGCCGGGCCAGCAGGTCGGCCAGCTGGTCGCAGTTGTTGATCGAGGTGGTCGTGGGTGCGGAGCAGGACGATGGCGTCGTCGGCCCGGCCGCTCGCCTCCAGCAGCTCCGCCGCGGTCTCGGCAGCCGTCCACCAGCCCGTGGCGACATACGGGGCGAGCACCTGAAGCGACTCCTCCGTGCAGCCCTGGCCCACGAGCAGCCACGCCCGCTCCCCCGCGCAGAACCGCGGGCCGGGGTCCGGGTCGTCGTGGTCGGCGCCGTAGACCCGGCCCCGCAGAGCGCCGCGTCGTCCATGCCGCCCAGCATCCCAGTCGGCACCGACACCGTGAGGCGCATCGGGGAAAGGCCGGCCCGTGCCCGCTCGGGGTTCGGGCAACGGGCCGGCCCTTGCCCCAGCGTGCGGGTGCACAAGAGCGCCGCGCACCCGCGGCTACGCCAGCGCGGCGACGGCCCCCGGCCGCTCCGCACCGATGGCGGCGCCCGGGGCCGCAGGGGCGACGGCACCGTTCTCGTCGGGCAGCCACAACCGGGCGCTCCGCGGACGGTAGGCCGCACCGCGGACGGTAGGCCGCACCGCGGACGGAGGAGCGGATCCGGTTGCCCGGAGTTCGCGGCGGAGGCCGCCACCGGGATGTTCCGGTGGCGGCCTCCTGGTGGTGGGTGGGGTCAGCCGATGCGGATGAGTCCGGTCGAGATCTGTCGTCGAGCCTGGCCGGCAACCGCTGCCGTGCCATGCGCTCCGAGCCCACCATGGCCCAACGCCTGCGCCCCGGGGAGCCCGTCGGGAAACCGGTACCGGGAGCCTGCCGGCGCCGCGCGCAGCCGGTGGGAAGCGACCGGCGTCAGGAAGCGGCCGCGCGCGCCGCCTCCAACTCGGCCACCAGCCGCTTGACCCGCCTGTTGGTCCCGCCCGAGCCGTGGCCCGCCAGCATGTGCAGCTGGTCGGTCCCGCCGGAGGCCAGCACCAGCTCCGGGACGTCGGACGAGTAGACCGTGCCCTCCAGGACGGCCACCCGCACCTCCCGGATGTCCGCCCACGCGTAGGAGCGCGCCCTGAGCAGCCCGGAGTACTTCACCCCGGCCGACCCGTAGGAGACGCCGAACACCGGCGCGCGGAACGTCAGCACCGCACCCGGGACGCCGAGGATCAGGACCGGGATCAGGTGTTCCACCCCGCGCGGCCCTCGTCGTCGCCAGGCCCGTCGCCATCACCACGGCGATCAGCAGGCACACACCGCCCAGCAGGAAGTAGGTGAGCGACCAGGCCGTGCGCCTCTTCCGCTTCCGCATGTCCGTGCCCCCTTTCCGCGGCGCGCGGCACCGTCCGGGGTCCGGGGAGGCCGCCACCACCCGCGGACCAGCATACGAACGGTGGCCGCGCCACGGAGGGGCAGGG
>NZ_JBIVVI010000636.1:0-5295 GCF_044757675.1 Kitasatospora sp. NPDC091257 | reverse complement strand
CCTGGCTCCTCACCCGCCTCACCCGCCTCACCCACCGCCCCCACCGCCCCGGGCCCGCGCCTCCGGCCCGCCGCCACGCTGGCGACCACCGCGGCGGCGACCGCCCTGACCACCGTCGCGTACACCGCCCCCACCGCCTCGCTCGCCGCCACCGCCCAGGCCGCCCACCTGGGCGCCGCCGGCCGCACCTGGATCCTCACCGGCACCCTGGTCGGCATCTCCGCACTGCTGCTCACCGCCGGAAGCGCCGCCGACGACCACGGCCGCAAGCGGGTCTTCACCTTCGGCGTGCTGCTGTTCACGGCCGCCGAGGCGCTGGCCGCACTCGCCCCCGGCGGCGCCGTCTACCTGGCCTCCCGGGTGCTCCTCGGTGTCGCCTCGGCGGCCGTCCTGGCACCCGCGCTCGGCCTGATCGGCCACGCCCACCCGCCCGGGCCCGACCGGATCCGGGCACTCGGCGTCTGGGGCGCGGCGGTCGGCCTCGGCATCGCGGTCGGGCCGGTGTACGGCGCGCTGGTCCAGCAGTGGGCCGGGTGGCGCGCGGTCGGCGGCGGCATCGCGGCGGGCTCGGCCGTGGTGGCCGGCTTCGCCGTCGCCGTCCTCACCGAGTCGCGGGCCGAGCGGCCGCGAGCGCTCGACCCGTACGGGGTGCTCACCCTCGCCGCCGGCACCTCCTGCCTGATCGCCGGGCTGGCCGAGGGCCGCGACGGCTGGGGGCGGCCCACCGCGGTGGCACTGCTGACCGGCGGGGTGCTGCTGCTGGCGGCGTTCGCGGTGGTCGAGGCGAGGGCCCGGGAGCCGATGCTGGACCTCGCCCTGTTCCGCGAGCCCGGCTTCGTCGCGGCCACCGGCGGGGCGCTGTTCACCGGGCTGTCGCTGGTCGGCTTCATGAGCTACCTGCCCACCCTGCTCCAGGGCGTGCTCGGCCTGTCCGGTCCGGCCGCGGCCGGCGTGCTGGCCCTGTGGTCGGGCCTGTCGGTGGTCTCCGCACTCCAGGCCCGCCGCCTGGCCGCCCGGCTGTCCGCCACCACCCAGGTCTCCCTCGGCCTGCTGGTCTGCGGCGCGGGCGAGCTGGGACTGTACGGGCTCGCGCCCGGCTCGTCCTGGCTGCGGCTGGTGCCGGGGCTCGCGGTCGCGGGCGTCGGCAGCGGGGTGCTCAACGCGGCCCTGGCCCGGCTGGCGATCGGCAGCGTCCCGGCGCACCGGGCGGCGATGGGCTCCGGCGCCAACAACACCTCCCGCTACCTGGGTTCGGCCCTCGGCGTGGCGGTCACGGTCGCCGTCACCGGATCCGCCCGGCCCGGCTCGCCCGGCCCCGGGGCGGCGGCCCGCGCCCTGGCGGCGGGCGCCGACCGGGCCGTCCTGGTCGCGGCCGCGCTCTGCCTGGTCGGCACACTGATCGCCCTCGCCGCCCGCGCCGCCGAAGCCCGCTCGGGCGCGGAGACGGACGCCGCACGGCCGGCCCGCCGGCCCACGGCCCTGCGGTGACGCACCGGACGTCGGCCCGGGAGGACGTCCCGAGCGCCCGCTGCCACGGTGAGCGGCCGCCCGGGAGCGCGTGCGAAGATGGCAGTTGCTGGTGGGAACGATCTCCGGACGGTTTCTGGGACGGTTCTCTGGCCATGGTGGACCACTACGCGCAGCGCGCGGGGCAGCCCCGGCAGGACGCCCTGCTGATGGTGCCGATCGCCACTGCGCTGATCGACGCCGACGGACGCATCCTGCACTGGAGCAGTGACGCGGAGGCGCTGCTCGGACACCCGGCGCAGGAGGCGGTGGGTGCCCGGGCCGCGACCCTGCTGACCTCCGACGAGCACCGGCCGGAGGTGCTCCAGCTGTTCCGGCAGATCCTGGCGGGCCGGCCCTGGTCCGGGGTCTTCCCGGTCCGGCACCGGGACGGGCACCTGGTGGACCTGGAGTTCCGCACCCATCCGATCCTCGGCCCCGGCGGCGCCCCGATGGTGCTGGCGGTCGCCTCCGAGGTGACCACGCTGCACCGGCTCCAGGCCGACCTGGCCCTCCTCGACGGGTTCTTCACCCAGTCCCCGGTGGGCATGGCGGTGTTCGACACCGACCTGCGCTTCGTCCGGCTGAACGAGGCGCTGGCGGACGCCAACGGCCTGAGCGTCGAACGCCCGCTGGGCCGACGGCTCACCGAGGTGCTGCCCAGGATCAACGGCCCCGAGTCCGAGGCGGTGATGCGCCGGGTGCTGGAGAGCGGCGAGCCGGTGGTGGACGACCTCGCGCACGGCCGCACCCCGGGCGACCCGGGCCACGACCACGCCTGGTCGGCCTCCTACTTCCGGCTGAGGGACCGCGGCGGCCGGGTGCTCGGGGTGTGCGCGACCGTCATCGACATCACCGAGCGGTTCCACGCCGACGCCCGGGCCGCCCGCGCCCAGGAGCGGCTGTCCCTGCTGGTCGACGCGACCGCCTCGATCGGCACCACGCTGGACCTGCGGCAGACCGCCCGGGAACTGGTCGACGCGATGGTGCCCAGGGTCGCCGACATCAGCGCGGTGTTCGGGCTGGAGGAGCTGGTGGCCGGCCGGAACGTCGAGCCGTCCCCACCGGACGCCCCCTTGCTGGTACGGCGCCTGGCGATCGCCTCCGCCGACAACCAGTACCCGGCCGAGGCGCTGCCGCTGGACGCCGTGTACGAGCTGCCGCCGGACTCCCCGTACGCCCGGGCGCTGACCGGCGGGCGCACGGTGGTGGTGCCGTCCTGGGAGCTGCCGGCGCTGAGCGAGCGCCTCAACGAGAGCCGCCGCCAGGCCTTCATCGGCGACCGCCCGCGCTCGGTGCGGATCACCCCCCTGGTGGCGCGCGGCACGACGCTCGGCATGGTGGTGTACTCGCGGCGCGGCTCGCGGGAGTCCTTCGCGGCGGCCGACATCACGCTCGGCGACGAGCTGGCCTCGCGCGCCGCCGTCGCGATCGACAACGCCCGGCTGTACCTGCGCCAGCACCGGACGGTGCTGGCCCGGCAGCAGGCGCTGCGCGAGGCCAAGGCCGCGCAGGAGCGCCTGGCGCTGGTCAACGTGGCCTCCACCCGGATCGGCACCACGCTCGATCTCGCCCAGACCGCCCAGGAGCTGGCCGAGGTGGCGACGCCGAGGCTGGCCGACACGGTGGTGGTGGAGGTGCTGGAGGAGCTGGTCCGCGGCGAGCGCGAGGCGACCGCCCCGGTGGACGGTTCGGCACTGCTGCGGCGGATGGCCTTCCACTCGGTGCGCGGCTCGACCCTGGCCCCGATCGACCGCACCGGCAACCTGCACCGCTTTCTGCCCGGTTCGCCGTACGCGTGGTGCCTGGCGCACCGCAAGCCGGTGCTGGTGCCGCGGATGGACGAGGAGGGCATGGCCTGGTTCGCCGAGGACCCGGTGCGCCGGGCCGCCGTCCGGGAGCAGAACGTGCAGTCGTTCATGGCGGTCCCGCTGATCGCGCGCGGCACGCCGGTCGGCGTGGCGGGCTTCTACCGCACCCTGGTCGAGCGCCCGTACGAGGAGGCCGACGTGGCGCTGGCCGGGGAGTTGGCGCTGCGGGCGGCCGTCTCGATCGACAACGCGCTGCTGTTCACCCGCGAGCGCGACGCGGCCGCCGCCCGGCAGCGGGCGCTGGACGAGGCGTGGGCCGCCCAGCAGCGGCTGTCGCTGCTGAACGAGGCCAGCAACCGGATCGGCACCACGCTCGATCTGTACCGCACGGCCCGGGAGTTGGTGGAGGTGGTGATCCCGCGCTTCGCCGACTTCGTCACCGTGGACCTGCGCGAGGCGGTGCTCAGCGGCGAGGAACCCGGGGCCGTCCCGGCGGAGGGCCCGGTGCTGATGCGGGCGGTCGCGGTCGGCGACACCGGCTCGGACGGCGCCATGCACGAGGCCGCCGACGGGGTGGGCGAGACCTCGCAGTCGGCCGGCCTGTACGCGCAGAGCCTGCGCACCCGGCGCTCGATCCTGGTCGCCGAGGTGACCGAGGAGGAGCTGCGCCGGATCGTCGCCTCGCCCGACCGGGTGCAGCCGGGCCTGGACGCCGGGGTGCACTCGTACCTGATGGTGCCGCTGGTGGCGCGCGGACACGTGCTGGGCGGCGCGGAGTTCGTCCGCACCCGCAACCCGGCACCGTTCGGCCCGGAGGACCGCTCGCTGGCCGAGGAGCTGGCCGCCCGCACCGCGCTGGCGATCGACAACGCCCGGCTCTACCGCCGCGAGCGGGACACCGCGCTCACCCTCCAGCGCAGTCTGCTGCCGCAGGAGGTGCACCGCACCCTCGGGCTGGACCTCGCCTACCGCTACCTGCCGAGCAGCGTGGTCAGCGAGGTCGGCGGCGACTGGTTCGACGTGGTGCCGCTGTCCTCCGGGCGGGTCGCGCTGATCGTCGGCGACGTGATGGGCCACGGCATCCGGGCCGCCGCCACGATGGGCCAGCTCCGCACGGTGGCAAGGACGTTGATCACCCTGGACCTGGACCCGGCGCGGGTGCTGTACCGGCTGGACGAGGCGACCGCGACGGTCGGCGAGGGCCAGTTCGCCACCTGCGTCTGCGTGGTGTACGACCCGGTGGACCGCCACTGCACCGCGGCCAGCGCCGGGCACCTGCCGCCCGTGGTCGCCGACACCGAGGGGCGGGCGCACCTGGTCGAGCTGCCGTCCGGCATTCCGCTCGGGGTGGGCGGAGTCGCCTTCGAGAACGCCGAGTTCACCCTCCCCGAGGAGGGCATCCTCACGCTCTACACGGACGGCCTGGTCGAGCGCCGGGGCCAGGACCTGGACGAGGGGCTGGAGCTGCTCTGCCGGACCGTCGCCGACCGGCGCGACTCGCTGGAGCAGACCTGCGAGGCCGTCCTGAGCCGGCTCACCGAGACCACCGGCGAGGACGACATCGCCGTCATCATGGCGCAGGTCCGCCCGCGGGGAGCCGACCGGATCGCCACCCTCCCGCTCACCGGGGACCACGCCATGGTCGCCCACTCGCGCCGCTTCACCCGCGAGACGCTGACCGCCTGGGGGCTCGACGCGCTCGCCGACTGGGCCGAACTGCTCACCAGCGAGCTGATCACCAACGCCCTGGTGCACGCCGGATCGCCCACCCAGCTGCGGCTGTACTGCAACCGGGTGCTCACCGTCGAGGTCGCCGACCAGGAGTCCGAGGTGCCGCGGATCCGCCGTGCCCGCAGCGAGGACGAGGGCGGCCGGGGCATCCACCTGGTCAACGAGCTCGCGCACCGCTGGGGCAGCCGCCGGACCAAGGACGGCAAGGTGGTCTGGTTCGAGCTGGAGCTGCCCCCGGGGACCGACC
>NZ_JBIVVI010000635.1:0-5299 GCF_044757675.1 Kitasatospora sp. NPDC091257 | reverse complement strand
AAGCAGCCGTGCTTCGAGTTCGAGCGCGACCTGTACACCGACCATCGTCCGCGACCACCCGGCGCAGCAGGTCACCGAGGACGGTGTCGGGCAGGGCGTCGAGTTCGTCGAGCGGCAGGGCGGCGACGTCGACCAGGTCAGAGCCGAGTCCAGCGGCGGTTCCCGCACCGGTGACGCCCATCAGTCCCTCACTCAGTCCCTCACTCGATCGTGTCGGCACGGCGGGCCGCCGGCCGGAGCTGCATCGGCCCAGGTCCGCGACGGGCATCCTACCGGACGGATGACGGTCCATCAGCTCCGCGCGGACGCCGCGCGGAGCCTTTGGGCCGAAGGGATCACGGGCAGAGCCGCTCCACCCGCCACCCCGTCGGGCCGGACGGGTCGGCGACGTAGCGGAGCCGGTCGTGCAGCCGGTTCTCCCGGCCCTGCCAGAACTCGACGCTCTGCGGGACCACCCGGTACCCGCCCCAGAACGGCGGGACGGGCACGCCCTCGCCCTCCGGGTAGCGCCGCTCCAGCTCGGCGTAGCGCTGTTCGAGGACCTCCCGGCCGCCGACCGGGCTGGACTGCTCGCTGGCCCAGGCGCCCAACTGGGAGCCGTGCGGGCGGGTGCGGAAG
Organism: Kitasatospora sp. NPDC091257; assembly: GCF_044757675.1. Lineage (NCBI taxonomy): Bacteria > Bacillati > Actinomycetota > Actinomycetes > Kitasatosporales > Streptomycetaceae > Kitasatospora > Kitasatospora sp. NPDC091257. The sequence goes on along the minus strand of NZ_JBIVVI010000635.1, from coordinate 4,681 downwards.
TAGGCGGCGGTCTCGTCCCGGCCGACCTTCTCCACCCGGCCCTGGACGATCACCTGGCGGGCCAGCGCGATCCACGGGAAGAGCAGCCCCGCGTACGGGTTGGCGGCCAGCTCGGAGCCCTTGCGGGAGCCGTAGTTGGTGAAGAACACGAAGCCGCGCAGGTCGTAGCCCTTGAGCAGGACGGTGCGCGAGCTGGGCCGCCCCTCGGCGTCGGCGGTGGAGAGCACCATGGCGTTGGGCTCCACCACCCCGGCGTCGTCCGCCTCGTGGAACCAGCGGGTGAACTGGCCGATCGGCTCGGGCGCGAGCCGCTCCTCGACCAGGCCCTCGTGGCTGTAGTGCTTGCGCATCACGGTGAGGTCCGGTCCGGGGCGGGCCTCGTCGGCCAGGGTCCGGTTGGCGGGGCTCGGGGGCGTCGACTGGGCGCGATCCGGGGTCTGCACGCCAACATCATCCCGTACGACAAGCAACGGGCGCCGCTACCTCCGGACAAACCCCGGTGGGAGATGAGGTGACCCGCCGCCGCTTGACCGCCCGCCCCGTGGGGAATTGTCCGGAACAAGGCGTTTGGTTCCCGGGATCGCAGGGGTTCCGGCGCTCCCCCGGGCGCGACCGGCCCCTCCGGCGGGCACGTCGAGCGGGCCCGCGGGAAACATCACCACGGTGGTGTATGGCGCAATGCACCCCGTGCCTGTCACTCTGGCACCGAGTGCCAAACACCATTCGGTCACTGGTGCGCCGCCCCACCACGGCGGAGCGCCGATCACAGAACTGAGGGAGCCGTCGCATGTCCGATTTCGTACCCGGGCTTGAGGGAGTCGTCGCGTTCGAGAGCGAGATCGCCGAACCCGACCGTGAGGGCGGCGCCCTGCGGTACCGCGGTGTCGACATCGACGACCTGGTGGGCAACGTCTCCTTCGGCCACGTCTGGGGCCTGCTGGTGGACGGCAAGTTCAACCCCGGCCTGCCGGCCGCCGAGCCGTTCCCGATCCCCGTGCACTCCGGCGACATCCGGGTCGACGTGCAGTCCGCACTCGCCATGCTCGCCCCGGTCTGGGGCCTCAAGCCGCTGCTGGACATCGACGCCGAGCAGGCCCGCGACGACCTCGCCCGGGCCGCCGTGATGGCCCTGTCCTACGTCGCCCAGTCGGCCCGCGGCCAGGGCCTGCCGATGGTCCCGCAGAGCGAGATCGACAAGGCCGAGACGGTCGTCGAGCGGTTCATGATCCGCTGGCGGGGCGAGCCGGACCCGAAGCACGTCAAGGCCGTCGACGCCTACTGGACCTCGGCCGCCGAGCACGGCATGAACGCCTCCACCTTCACCGCCCGGGTCATCGCCTCCACCGGCGCCGACGTCGCGGCCGCCCTCTCGGGCGCGGTCGGCGCGATGTCCGGCCCGCTGCACGGCGGCGCGCCGTCGCGCGTGCTCGGCATGATCGAGGAGATCGAGCGCACCGGCGACGCGACCGCCTGGGTCAAGAACGCCCTGGACAAGGGCGAGCGCCTGATGGGCTTCGGCCACCGCGTCTACCGCGCCGAGGACCCGCGCGCCCGGGTGCTGCGCCGCACCGCCAAGGAGCTCGGTGCGCCGCGCTTCGAGGTCGCCGAGGCGCTGGAGAAGGCCGCGCTGGAGGAGCTGCACAACCGTCGCCCCGACCGCGTGCTGGCCACCAACGTCGAGTTCTGGGCCGCCATCATGCTGGACTTCGCCGAGGTCCCGGCGCACATGTTCACCTCGATGTTCACCTGCGCGCGCACCGCCGGCTGGTCGGCGCACATCCTGGAGCAGAAGCGCACGGGCCGGCTCGTGCGCCCCTCCGCGCGCTACATCGGCCCCGGCCCGCGCCGCCCCGAGGAGATCGAGGGCTGGGACGCCATCGTCCGCTGATCCCCTCCCCGGGGATACCGGACGAGCGTCCGGACAGTGCCCCTGAGCAGCGGGTCCGGCTCCGGCCGGGCCCGCTGCCGCCTGTCTGCGGCCCGCCTCCGAGCAACAGTGATCACGGTCTCAGCGGGCGGACGGCCGTACCCCGCCGAACCCTCCGGCCGGTAGGCTGCGCGTGTGGCTCAGATCCAGATCCCCGCTGACATCAAGCCCGCAGACGGCCGTTTCGGCTGCGGACCGTCCAAGGTGCGCCCCGAGGCCCTGAGTGCCCTCGCCGCGACCCAGACCTCCCTGCTCGGCACCTCGCACCGCCAGGCCCCGATCAAGGACCTGGTCAAGCGCGTGCGCGAGGGCGTGAGCAGCCTGTTCTCGCTGCCGGACGGCTACGAAGTCGTCCTCGGCAACGGCGGCTCCACCGCCTTCTGGGACATCGCCGCCTTCGGCCTGGTGCGGGAGAAGTCCCAGCACCTGGACTTCGGCGAGTTCTCCTCGAAGTTCGCCTCCTCGGTCAAGGCCGCGCCGTGGCTCGGCGAGCCGACCGTGATCAAGACCGCCCCGGGCACCCACCCGCTGCCGGTCGCCGAGGCCGGCGTGGACGTCTACGGGCTCACCCACAACGAGACCTCGACCGGCGTCGCGATGCCGATCGGGCGTCCGGTGGGCGCGGACGAGGGCTCGCTGGTCCTGGTGGACGCGACCTCGGGCGCCGGCGGCCTGCCGGTGGACATCACCGAGACGGACGTCTACTACTTCGCCCCGCAGAAGTCCTTCGCCTCCGAGGGCGGCCTGTGGCTGGCGACCTTCTCCCCGGCCGCGCTGGAGCGCGCCGCCGAGATCGCCGGCTCCGGCCGCTACATCCCGCCGTTCTTCTCGCTGCCGACGGCCATCGACAACTCGTCGAAGGACCAGACGTACAACACCCCGTCGCTCTCCACCCTCTTCCTGCTGGCCGACCAGCTGGAGTGGCTGAACGGCAACGGCGGGCTGGACTGGGCGGTCGCCCGCACCGCGGACTCCTCGTCCCGGCTGTACTCCTGGGCCGAGAAGTCCGCCTACGCCACCCCGTTCGTGGCGAACCCGGCCGAGCGCTCCCAGGTGGTCGGCACCATCGACTTCGACGAGTCGGTGGACGCCGCCGCGGTCGCCAAGGCACTGCGTGCCAACGGCATCGTGGACACCGAGCCGTACCGCAAGCTGGGCCGCAACCAGCTGCGCATCGCGATGTTCCCGGCGATCGACCCGGCGGACGTCGAGGCGCTCACCCACTGCATCGACCACGTGGTCGAGCAGCTCGCGCAGGTCTGACCGGTCCCCCGAGGACACGGCCGAGGGCCACCGCCGACGGGCGGTGGCCCTCTCGCCGTTCCGGGGCCGGGCCGGGGGCCGCCCTAGCGGCCGGCCAGCGAGCTGATCAGCACGACGACCAGCATCAGCACCAGGGTGCCGGAGACGATGCGCATACGAGTCTTGGGATCCACGGTCATCGAGCGTACCTCCGGCCCGCCCCGGACTCCTCCCGGGCCCTGGCCCCGGGCCTTCCCGGGGCCGTCCCCGGACCTCGCGGCCCCGGTCCCGGAACCGCCCCCCGGGGGCCTCAGCCCCAGTCCGCCAGCGGCCAGGAGCGCAGCGACTCGTAGTGGACGGAGCCGCCGCCCGGGTCGCTGCGCACCAGGTGCAGCCCGGTGGCGTCCCACTCCGGCCCCCGGTAGTCGGCCAGCGCCGCCACCAGGCCGTCCAGCTCGGCCGCCGCGACCCGCCGCACGGCCCTGCGGTGGCCGCGCGAGGAGCCGGCCCGGGCGAGGGTGAGGTGCGGGTGGAAGGCGTAGTCGTCGGTCGCCCCGGTGACCTCGGCGGTGGCCGCGGTGACGGCGTCGGCCAGCCGGCGCAGCGCCCAGGTCCGGCCCTCGACCCCGGCCCAGAGCACCCGGTCGCCGAACCGCCCGGCGCCCGCGATCCGCAGCCGGTGCACCGGGTGGACCTCGGCGACGGCGTCCAGGCCCGCCGCCAGCTCCGGCAGCCGCTCGGCCGGCACCTCGCCCAGGAAGGCCAGGGTCAGGTGCCAGCCCTCGACGCCGGTCCAGCGCAGCCGTTCCGCCCCGGGCAGCTCCCGCAGCGGTGCGACCGCGTCGCCGAGCCCCTGCAGCGCCTCTGCGGGCGGCAGCACCGCCACGAACAACCTCATGGATCAATCTTCCCGCGCACCCCGGTTCGGGATAGAACGGATCCATGATCGATTCCAGCGGCGTGAAGATCCGCACCGGAGGCCCCGAGGACATCCCCGACGTCCTCGCCCTGCTCGACGGCGCCGTGGCCTGGCTGGCCGGCCGCGGCCGCACCGGCCAGTGGGGCGACCGGCCCTTCAGCACCGACCCGGCCCGGGTGGAGCACATCGCGAAGTACGGCGCCGAGCCGTTCCTGATCCGTCTCGCGGTGGACGACCGGGGCCGCACGGTCGGCTCCTGCGTGCTGTCCGAGGAGCGCGGCGCGTACGTCCCCGCCGTGGCCGAGCGCGAGCTGTTCGTCCGCAACCTGGTCACCGACCGCACCCGCAAGGGCTCGGGCATCGGCGCCGCGCTGATCGCCGACGCGGTGGAGGAGGCCCGCCGCCGCGGCATCGGCCTGCTCCGGGTGGACTGCTACGCCGGCGCCGACCGCGGACTGGTCGCCCAGTACCGGGCGCTCGGCTTCACCGAGACCGAGGGCTTCGAGGTCGAGCGGCCGGACGGCGTCTGGCCGGGCCAGGTCCTCGCCATCCGGCTCTGAAACGCCACGGGCCCCCGGGACGCCTCCCGGGGG
>NZ_JBIVVI010000634.1:0-5322 GCF_044757675.1 Kitasatospora sp. NPDC091257 | reverse complement strand
CCCTCCCGGCCCTTTCCGGGCCCACCTGGGCCCACCCGGGCCCGACGGCCGTACAACGCTTCGGCGCTGTGCGGCCGTTCGCGTCCGGGGCGTACCGGCCCTACGCGTCCCGGCGCCGGTACGCCCCGGCCCGGGCCGCCGCCTCGGCGGCCTCCGCCGCACGGTCGGCGGACGCCTCGTCCAGCGGCTCCGCGGTGGTGAGCATCCGGTAGTAGAGCGGCGCCGAGACCGCCCGGACGACCTCGGACCCGTCGGTGTCCGGCGGGAGTTCGCCGCGCTCGACGGCCGCGGTGACGCACGGCGCCCACTCCTCGACCCGGCGCCGGTAGAAGTGCCGCAGGGCCTCGGCCGCGTCCGGGTCGCAGGTCGCCGCCACGATGACGGCGCGGAAGAGCGCGCCCTGCCGGGGGTCGGCCAGGGTGCGCTGGACGAGCCGGGCGTTGGCCCGCAGGTCCCCGGCGAGGGAGCCGCTGTCGGTGCGCGGCAGCGACTGCTCGGCCATCTCCGCGAGCAGGTCCGCGACCAGGGCGGTGGTGCTGCCCCAGCGGCGGTAGACGGTGGTGCGGCCGACCTCGGCCCGCTGGGCGATGTCGCCGAGGTCGAGGCCGCTGAAGCCGTGCTCGACCAGGGCGTCCTCGGCGGCGCGCAGGACGGCGGCGCGGACCCGGGCGGTCCGGCCGCCGGGGCGGACCGTGCCGGGCGTGGAGGGCTCGGGCGTGGAGGGCTCGACGGCCATTAACGGGATTCCTGTTCCATTAGAAGCATGGGGTCTGCTAGGTTCAGAGCATCCTAACGGAACGGGAGTCCCATTAGGGGCTCCGAGGGGAGAACCGTCATGACCATCGCCACCGACATGGAGTACCGCAGGCTCGGCGCGTCCGGGCTCAAGGTGCCCGCGCTCAGTCTCGGCACCGGCACCTTCGGCGGCCGCGGCCCGCTGTTCGGCGCCTGGGGTACCACCGACGTCCAGGAGGCCCGTCGGCTGCTCGACATCGCCATCGACGCCGGCGTCACCCTCTTCGACACCGCCGACGTCTACTCCGACGGCGCCTCCGAGGAGGTGCTCGGCCAGGCGATCCGCGGCCGCCGCGACCAGGTGCTGATCTCCACCAAGGCCGGACTGCCCACCGGCGACGGCCCGCAGGACGCCGGAACCTCCCGCGCCCGGCTGGTGCGGAGCGTGGACGACGCGCTGCGCCGCCTCGGCACCGACCACCTGGACCTCTTCCAGCTGCACGCCTACGACGCCGGCACCCCGATCGAGGAGGTGCTCGCGACCCTGGAGGACCTGGTCCGGGCCGGCAAGATCCGCTACACCGGCGTCTCCAACTTCTCCGGCTGGCAGCTGATGAAGTCCCTCGCCCTCGCCGACCGGCACGGCCGCCCCCGGTACGCCGCCCACCAGGTCTACTACTCGCTCGTCGGCCGCGACTACGAGTGGGAGCTGATGCCGCTCGCCCGGGAGGAGGGCGTCGGGGCCCTGGTCTGGAGCCCGCTCGGCTGGGGCCGGCTCACCGGGAGGATCCGCCGCGGGCAGCCGCTCCCGGACGGCAGCCGGCTGCACGAGACCGCCGACTACGGCCCGCCGGTGGAGGACGAGCTGCTGTACCGGGTGGTCGACGCGCTGGACGAGGTCGCCGCCGAGACCGGCCGCACCGTCCCCCAGGTGGCGATCAACTGGCTGCTGCGCCGTCCGACCGTCTCCTCGGTCATCATCGGCGCCCGCAACGAGGAGCAGCTGCGCCAGAACCTCGGCGCGGTCGGCTGGGCGCTGACGGAGGACCAGGTGGCCCGGCTGGACGCGGCGAGCGCGCGCACCGCGCCGTACCCGTACTTCCCGTACCGCCGGCAGGAGGCCTTCGCCCGGCTCAACCCGCCCGTCGCGGGCTGACCGGTCTCGCGGGCCGAGCGGCGCGGGGGCGAAGCGGTGCGGAAGCGGCGCGTGGGCCCCGGCCCGGGAGATGTCCGGGCCGGGGCCGGACCGGCTGCTGCGGGGCGGCGGTCGGCCCCACGCCGGTGGCTGCGGTGGTGGCTGCGGCGGCGGTGGCGACGGTGGCCCTCAGGCCTGCCGCCGGTGCCAGGCGGCGAGGAGTTCGGCCTCCCGCTCCGGGGTCAGGGCGTCCGGCAGGGGCTCGAACGGCCGGATGTCGCGGGCGGTCTCGGCCACCGGGCGGAGGGTCAGGCCGGTGGTGAGGGCGGCGGCCGGATCGGCGGTGCTGGTGGCGCGGATCTCCGGGGCGGCGGGCCACAGCGGCAGGGCACGCTCCGGGACGCCGGCGGCGCGCAGGAAGTCCTCGGACACCCAGGTGAGGGTGGTGCCGGGCGGGGCGACCGCGGCGGCGACGGCGTCCAGCAGGTCGCCCATGCCGAACGGCGGCGGCGTGGCGGCGTGGTAGGCGCCGCAGGCGCCCTGTGCGAGGAGGCCGAGCATCCAGGCGGTGAGGTCGCGGACGTCGACCACCTGGAGCGGCGCGTCCGGCCGGCCGGGGGCGAGCACCTCGCCGCCCCGGGCGAGGCGCTGCACCCAGTGGTCGAAGCGGTGGGTGTAGTCGCGGGGGCCGATCACGTACGTCGGGCGGATCAGCAGCGTCTCCGGGTCGAAGGCCTCCCGGGCGGCACGCTCGCACTGGACCTTGAGGACGCCGTAGCTCTCGGCGGTGACCTCCGCGGCCTCCGGGCCGTCGGCGGGGAGCAGCGGGGAGTCCTCGGCGAAGCCCGGGGCGGCCGGGGCGTCGTACACCGAGAGCGAGGAGACCAGCAGGTAGCGCCCGGCCGCGCCGGGATCGAGAGCGGCTGCCAACTCCCGTACCTGGCGCGGGAAGTAGGCACAGAGGTCGACGGTGGCGTCCCAGCTGCGGCCGCGCAGCGCGGACAGGTCGGCGTCGCGGTCGGCGATCAGGTGGGTGGCGTCCGGGAGCAGCCCGGCGCCGGAACGGCCGCGGTGCAGCACCGTGACCTCGTGCCCGGCTGCCAGGGCCGCCTCGGCGAAGTGGAAACCGATGAAGCGGGTGCCGCCGATGACCAGAATGCGCATTCGGACATCGTGCCAGCCCGCCCCGCGCCGGGGCCAATCGGTGCGCGATCGTTGCTCACGTTGTGCTTGGGGTGGTTGGGTCGGGGCGGATGTGCGGGGTTCCGGCGGGAAGCGTGTTCGACGGTCAACGGCGTGGGAGGGCGACGATCGGCTGCTGCGAGGCGTGGTCGGACGGTCCCCGCTGGTCAGCCGGGTGCGGGCGAGGGCCGGCCGAACGGTCGTGACGGCCTCGTAACGCCTGATGACGGGTCAAAGTTCCCTGTTCCCCGGCGAACTTGTGTGAAGTCCCTTTAAGCTCCCGTTAACAATGGCGGCTTTCCGCCACTCTCGAACTCGCTCATGAGGTCGGGCGGCAGGCCCAACTTGACGATGAGAGCAGGGATGACGACGACAAGTGAACGAACCGCCGGTGCCGCGCGCGGCCCCGGCGGGCGGCGGACGGGCCCACCCGGCCGCCGTGCCGCGGGCCTTCGCACCGCGGGCGGCGCGGTGACGCTGGCCGTGCTGGCCGGATCCTGGTCCCTGGCGGCGGCCCCTCCGGCCTTCCCCCAGACCGGTGACGGCACGGTGGCGGTCCACGTGATCCGGGCCGTGGACACCGACGGTGTGTGGACGCCCGGGCTGGAATCGGGCATGGCGGGCGTGAAGGTGACGCTCACCGACGAGGCCGGGGCCTCCGTCGAGGGCACCACGGCGGCGGACGGCACGGTGACGCTGGCACCGGCCGCGAGCAAGCTGACCGGCGGCAAGTACCGGGTCCAGGTGGTGAATCCGAAGCCGGGCGTGCTCTACCCGGCCTTCGCCTCCCGCGAGGGCCTGGACGGCGGGGCGAACAAGCTGAGCTCCAACGAGGAGTTCGTCGACCTCTCCGGCGGCAAGAAGGTGGAGATCACCACCGGGCTCTGGAGCCCGGGTGACTACTGCCAGAAGAACGCGCCGCTGGTGTCGACCTGTCAGAACCCGCCCCGGGAGGGCGACGCCCAGCACACGCTGGTGTCCTTCCCGTACGAATCCCGCGGAACGGCCGGTGCCGACTTCACCCTGACCGACGTGGCCACGGCCGGGCAGACCGGGAACCTGTACGGCATCGCCTGGAACAAGGCCGACCGGCGGGTGTTCTCCTCGGCCCAGGCCAAGCGGACCACCAGCTACGGCCCCGGCGGCCCGGGCGGGATCTACGTCACCGACTGGGCGACGAAGAAGACCACGCTGTTCGCCACCGTCCCGGACGCGGGCACCACCCCGCACAGCCCGGGCAACGACGACGACTTCCTGGCCGCGGCGGGCAAGGAGAGCCTCGGCGGCATCAAGATCACCGACGACGGCAAGGACCTCTTCGTCGTCAACCTGCACGACCGCAAGCTCTACCGCTACGACGCCACCGCGGCGACGGCGGCCACGCCCAAGGCCGCCTACGCCATCCCGGACCCGGGCTGCCCGGCGCCGGGGGACTGGCGTCCGTACGGCCTCGGCCTCCAGGACGGCGCCGGCTTCCTCGGCGGCGTCTGCTCGGGCGAGTCCACCGGCAAGGCCTCGGACCTGCGGGCCGTGGTGCTGCCGTTCGACCTGGCCACCGGCGCGTTCAAGTCGGCGGTGCTGAACCAGCCGCTCGACTACCCGCGCGGCAACACGGTCGGCACCCCGTGCCCCGGCTCCAGCTGGTTCCCGTGGCAGGACACCTTCCCGACCACCCAGAACGGCCATGCCTGCGGGGCCAACTACCTGGCCAACCCCGAGCCGGCGGTGGCCGAGATCGCGTTCGAGACCGACGGCTCGATGCTGCTCGCCTTCCGGGACCGCTTCGGCGACCAGTCGGCGGCCGGCCCGACGGCCGGCCAGGGCTCCATGGTCCTGCCCGGTGGTGACCTCCTCAAGGCCTGCCCGGTGAACGGCACCTACGTGCTGGACACCAACCTGGGCTGCGGGTCCACCACCCGGGGCCAGCGGTTCTTCGACAACAGCCGGATCGGCCACAACAACCCCGCCAACGCCGGGATGGCGTTCTCGAAGGTCGAGGACTCCATCGCGATCTCGGGCTACGACAGCGACAGCAAGGCCTTCGGCTACGGCAGCGCCTTCCAGAAGCGCGACGGCAAGGCGGACGGCGGCGTGCGGCTCAACACGGCCCCGGGCGTCCCGCCGTTCGGCAAGGGCGCCGCGATGGGCGACCTGGAGGTGCTCTGCGACCAGGCGCCGCTCCAGATCGGCAACCGGGTCTGGTACGACCCCGAGCGCAGCGGCCTCCAACTGCCGGGCCAGAAGCCGGTTCCGGGTGCCACCGTCCACCT
>NZ_JBIVVI010000633.1:0-5325 GCF_044757675.1 Kitasatospora sp. NPDC091257 | reverse complement strand
GGCGGCGACCTCCTGACGGAAGCGGGCGCGGAACTCGGCGTCGTCGGTGAGCTCCGACCGCACCACCTTGACGGCGACGGTGCGCCCGCCGGCCGCTCCACCGGGCCGTCCACCGGCCTCGCCCGGTACGACAGCCACCACGGCCTCAGCCGCAGTGGCCCGGCGGCGTCGGCCACGGCCCGCAGCAGTGCGGCCGGCGTGTCCAGACAGGCCCAGCGGGCCCGGGCCAGGCTGTCCCGGCCGACCGGTCCGCCGATCCCCAGCGGCAGCGCGTGCACCCAGTCGATGCCGTCCTCGCCCGCACCCGAACCTGTGCCCGTACCCGTACCCGCCAGTGCGTCGAGCAGCCGACCGAGCGAGGCGGGGTCGGCCGGGTCGACCTCGTAGACGTCGTCGCTCCGCCGGGCGAACGCCCCGGCGGCACGGACCCCCACCACCCGGGCGTAGGCGGCCTCGAAGGCGCGGACCGCCTCCGGGGGCGCCGGTCCGTCCGTGAGCAGCACCAGCGGCCGGGAGGTCCGCGAGCCGATCGCCGAGCCCGCTCGGCGCAGCCGCGCCCAGTGCGGCTGGTGCAGCCAGGCGTCCTCCGGAAGGCGCCGCGGAACGTCGGCGGCGGCCGGGCCGGCCGGGTCCGGGGCCGTCGGGACGGGGGCCGCCGTGGCGCGGGGGAAGTCGAACTCCGCCAGCTCGAAGGCCGGCGGCGGGAAGTCCCACGGTGCCTGGGCAGGGCCGGCGGGCCAGTCGATCCGCTCGCCGGACAGCCAGGCCGCGGCCGTCTCCTCGGCGGTGAGGCCTTCGCTCGAAACCGGTGCCCCTGCGTGGGCCTCCCCCGCTCCCGCGTCCGTGATCCGGCCCGCGCCGCGCAGCCAGGCCACGGCGGCGGAGGCGTCGGGGCAGACCGCTGCCAGCCGTCGGCGGCGTGCGGGACGGCCCGCCTGGAGGTGGCGCAGCACCTGCGGATAGGCGGAGGGCCGGGCCTCCAGGTAGTCGGCGATCCGGGCGGCGTCGGCGCGCAGGCCCGCTTCGCTGCTGCTGGAGAGCAGCAGGCAGGGAGGCACCGGGGTGTCCGGTGCCGCGTCGCCCGCCGTCGGGCCCGCTGTGCCGGTCGTCCCGGGGGCCGGCCGGTCGCCCTCCAGGACCGCGTGGGCGTTGGTGCCACCGATCCCGAAGCTGCTCACCGCCGCGATCCTGTCCCGGTCCGCGGGCCAGGGCCGGGCCTCGGTGGGGACGTAGAACGGCGTGGGGTCGGCGCCGAGCTGCGGATTGAGGGCGTGGAAGCCGACGTTGGGCGGGATCACGCCGTGGTGGACCGCGAGCGCGGCCCGTACCAGCCCGACCACGCCGGCCGCCGCACCCAGGTGTCCTATCTGGCTCTTGACCGAGGTCAGCGCGCAGTGGCCGGACCGGTCCAGGTCGAAGGCCTGGCGCAGGGCGCCGACCTCGACCGGGTCGCCGAGCCGGGTGGCGGTGCCGTGGGCCTCGACATAGCCGAGGTCGGCGGCGCCGCGGCCGCTGCGGCGCAGGGCGGCGCGGATCACCTCGCGTTGCCCGGCGAGCGAGGGGGCGCTGTAACTCAGCTTGTCGGAGCCGTCGTTGTTCAACGCCGTGCCGGTGATCAGGGCGTAGACGGTGTCGCCGTCGCGTCGGGCCAGCCGGAGCGGCTTGAGCACCACCGTGCCGACGCCGCTCGCGCCGATGGTGCCGCTCGCGTCGTCGCTGAAGGGCCGGCAGCGACCGTCCACGGAGAAGATGTGCTGCGGCCGGTAGCGGTATCCGCCGGTCAGGGTCGGGTCGACCAGGACTCCGCCCGCCAGCATCACCTCGGCGTCGCCCTGGCGCAGCATCCCGGCGGCGACGTGGACGGCCACCAGCGAACTGGCGCAGGCCGCCTGGGTGGTGAAGGCGGGCCCCGTCAGCCCCAGGTGGTAGGCCGCCTTGGTGGCGAGGAAGTCCTTGTCGTGGTGCAGGGCCAACTGGAAGCCGTCGGGCAGGCGTTCGGGGTCGGCCTCGCGGAGCATGGACTGGAAGTAGGTGCTCTCACCGGCTCCGGCGACCAGGCCGACGCGCGCACCCGACGGGTCGGCGATCCCGGCGTGTGCCAGGGCCTCGACACAGCTCATCAGCAGGTGCCGCTGCTGGGGGTCCATCAGCCGGGCCTCCTGCCGGCCGATGCCGAAGTGGTCCGGGTCGAAGTCCAGGGGGCCGTCCAACTGGCTGCGCGCCCCGACCAGGCCGTCGGCGGCGTCGAAGTGCTCGATGCCGGTGCCGCCCGTGGTGACCATCCGCCAGAACGCGGCGAGATCGGACGCGCCCGGAAGCCGTACCGCCATGCCGACGACCGCGATCGGCTCGTCCAGGGCGATCGGGCCGACGGTGGGGGCCGGCGGCGCAGCGGCGGCGGTGGAGGCCGCGGTGGCGGCGGTGGGGCCCGCGGTGGCGGTGCGTGGGGATCCGCCGTCCGCGGCCGTTGCCGACCGGTCCAGGAAGTCGGCCAGCGCCCGTACGGTGACGTGTTCGAACAGGTCGGCGACGGTGAAGCGCAGGCCCGCTTCGGTGGTGCAGCGCAGCTGGAAGCGCATCAGGCCCAGGCTGGAGGCTCCGGCGTCGAAGAAGGTCTGCCCCGGGTCGATCGCCAGGCCGGTGGCCGCCTCGAACGCCTCGGTCAGCAGGGCCTCGCGCGCCGACAGGCCTGCGGCGCGGGCCGTCGGGCGGCGCAGTTCCCGCCCGGCGGAGCGCAGCGCGCCCCGGCGGTCCAGCTTGCCGCTGGGGGTCCTGGGCAGCTCCCCCATCACCCGGAAGCGGGCGATCCGGACGTGGCCGGGCAGCATCGGCGCCAGGTGCGCGGTGAGGTCCTCGACCGTGGGCGCCTCCCCACGGCATTGCAGGCAGGCCACCAGTTCCTCACCGTCGCGGACCACCACGGCGTTGACGACGTCCGGGTGCCGCAGCAGGGCCGCCTCGACCTGTCCGGGCTCCAGCCGGTGTCCGCTCAGCTTGATCTGGTCGTCGTCCCGGCCCAGGAAGTGCAGCCGGCCCTGCCGGTCGAAGCGGGCCCGGTCGCCGCTGCGGTAGCACAGGCCGAGGCCGGGCAGCTCGACGAAGCGCGCGTCGTTGAGCGCCGGGTCTCCCAGGTAGCAGCGCGCCGCCATCGTGCCGCCGATCAGCAGGGTGCCGGCGCGGCCGGGGGGAACGGGCTCGTCGGCCTCGTCGACCACCGTGAGCACGGCGTTGGCCACCGGTCGGCCGATGGCGGGACGCTCCGGCCACAGGGCCGGATCACCGTCCAGGCACAGGCTGCTCACCACGTGCGTCTCGGTCGGGCCGTAGTGGTTGAACAGCCGGGCGCCCGGCAGGCCCGCGAACCAGCGGCGGATCGCCTCGGTGCACACCAGCTGCTCGCCGGCGGTGACCACCTCCCGCAGCCGCGAGGGGTAGCGGCCCAGGTGGACGCCGTGCTCGGCGAGGAGCTGGAGTGCCACGTAGGGCATGAAGACGCGCTCCGCACCGGCCGTCTCCAGCTGCTCCAGCAGCGCGGGGGCGTCCTGCCGCCAGCCGGGCCGGACCAGGTGCAGGCAGCCGCCGCCGCACAGCGTCCCGAAGACCTCCTGGAAGGACACGTCGAAGGAGAGCATGGAGAACTGCTGGGTGGCCGCCGGGGCCGCCAGTCCTCCCGACTCCGCCTGCCACTGCAGCAGGTTGCACAGGGTGCGGTCGGACACCTGCACGCCCTTGGGGACACCGGTGGAGCCCGAGGTGAACAGGGTGTAGAGCGGTCGGGCGCCGCGGTGCGCCGGGGCGGCGGGTGCGGTGGGCGCGGCGGCGGGCGCGGCCGCCGCGGTGGCGGGTGACAGCACCACCGGATGGCGAGCGACGCGGCCCGGGTCGACCGCGTCGAACTCCGGGTCACCGCCCGGGGGCAGCAGCACGCACAGCGGCTCCACCTGGTCCAGCACCTGGCGGCGCAGGGCCGGTGGATAGGACGGGTCGAGCGGCACGATGGTCACGTTGAGCCTGGCCAGCGCCAGCAGCGCCACCACGTGCTCGACCGACGGCCCCAGGTGCAGCGCGACGCAGCACGGACGGTCGTCCCCGTCCGGCAGCGGGTGGTCGGCCCGCAGCTCGGCGGCGAGCGCCGCCGCGTGGGCGTCGAGTTCGGCGTAGCTCACCGGTCGGCCGTCGGACATCAGGGCCGGTGCGTCGGGGGTGCGGGCGACCTGCCGGGCGAAGCCCTCGGCCACCGTCGTCCAGGCCGGCACCGTCGGGGCGCCGCGACCGGGTTGCGGCAGTCCGCGGCGGTAGGGTGCCGCGAGCTCGGCCGGGGTCGCCGTCCCGCCCTCGGCCAGCAGGTCGAGAGCCCGCCGGAACAGGCCCGCCATCGCCGCCACCTCGGCGGCGTCGAAGCGGTCGTCGGCATACTCCCACAGGCAGTCGAGACCGCCCTCGCGCTCGACCACGGACAGCGTCATCGGGCACTTGGCCTCGGCCGGGGCCCACCACAGCGGGCGGGCGGCGCAGCCGGGCAGGGCCAGCGCACCGAAGTCGGTGTTCTCCAGGACGAACAGGTAGTCGAACGGGGAGTCGCCCCGGGCCGGCTCCCGGTCGGCCAGGACGTCGGCCAGCGCCACGTCCTGGCGGTCCAGCACCCGGCGGGCTTCGGCGCCCTGGCGCAGCAGCTGGCCGCGCAGCTCCTCGCGGGGCGCGACGGCCTGCGGCAGCAGCACGGTGTTGGCGAACATGCCGACGCTGCCCTCGAACTCCTGGACCGGCCGGTTGGCCACCGGTGCGGCGATCCGCGGCCTGGCCGCGCCGGTCACCCCGTACAGGCTCCAGGCGAAGACGCCGAGCAGCAACTCGAAGCGGGTCATGCCCAGTTCGGCGCAGATCCGGTCCACGGCGGCGCGCCGCACGACGTCCAGCGAGGTGTGCAGCAGGCCGGCCCGGGAGAAGGGCGGGGCTCCGGCCCGGTCACCGGGCTCGTGGTCCACCGCCTCCTCCGACCGGGCGTAGTGGGCCCGCAGTTCGGCGCGCTGGGCCAGGTAGGCGGGGCCGGCGAACCAGTCGGCCTGCCAGGCGGCGTAGTCGAGCGGGGTGGGCACCGGGGCGGTGTCCGTCCGCCGCGCGGCCTCGGCGGCGCCGCCGAGGGCGTGCCGGTAGCCGGACGACAGGTCGTTCAGCAGGACGTTGAGCGACCAGCCGTCGACCGCGATGTGGTGCAGATGGAGCAGCAGCACCATCGGCGGCAACCACCTGATCCACGCCCTGCGACGGAACGTCAATCTGAAGATCCTGCTGTTCAACAACCGTATCTACGGCCTCACCAAGGGC
>NZ_JBIVVI010000632.1:0-5325 GCF_044757675.1 Kitasatospora sp. NPDC091257 | reverse complement strand
CCCGGACATGGTGTCCGGGAGGGCCCGTCGGGGTGCCGGGTGCGTCAGGCGGTGACGGCGGCGAGGGCGGCCTCGGAGTCGAGGACGCCGGCCACGGCCTGCAGGACGGCGGCGATCTTCATCGAGGCCTGGACGACCTCGCGCTCGACGCCGGCCTTGCGCAGCACGGCCTCGTGCGAGTCGAGGCACTGGCCGCAGCCGTTGATGGCGGAGACCGCGAAGCACCAGAGCTCGAAGTCGACCTTCTCGACGCCCGGGGTGCCGATGATGTTCATCCGCAGACCGGCCCGCATCGTGCTGTACTCCTTGTCGGAGAGCAGGTGCAGCGTCCGGTAGTAGACGTTGTTCATCCCCATGATCGCGGCCGCGCCCTTGGCGGCGTTGTACGCCTCCGGGGACAGGTTGGCCTTGGCCTCGGGCTCCAGCTCACGCAGCAGGCCGGGGCTGCGGGTGGCCATCGCGCAGGACAGCACGGTGCCCCAGAGCTGCTGGGCGGGGAGGTCGGAGTTGCCGATGACCGAGCCCAGGTTGAGCTTGAGGTCCTTGGCGTAGTCCGGGAGGGCGGCCTTCAGGTCGTCGAGAGCCATGGGTCAGCCCGCCAGCAGGGCCTGGGCGTCGAGGGTGTCCTCGCCCTTGTTCCAGTTGCACGGGCACAGCTCGTCGGTCTGCAGGGCGTCCAGCACCCGCAGGACCTCCTTGGGGTTACGGCCGACGGAGCCGGCGGTGACCATGACGAACTGGATCTCGTTGTTCGGGTCGACGATGAAGACGGCGCGCTGGGCGGTGCCGTCCTCGCCCTCGACGCCGCAGGCGCGCATCAGGTCGTGCTTGATGTCGGCCAGCATCGGGAAGGGCAGGTCGCGCAGGTCCTTGTGGTCCTTGCGCCAGGCGTGGTGCACGAACTCGGAGTCGCCGGAGACGCCGAGGACCTGGGCGTCGCGGTCGGCGAACTCGTCGTTCAGCTTGCCGAACGCGGCGATCTCGGTCGGGCAGACGAAGGTGAAGTCCATCGGCCAGAAGAAGACGATCTTCCACTTGCCCTCGTAGGACTTGTGGTTGATATCGGCGAAGGCGCTCGCGGCGTCCAGGTCGACACAGGCCTTGAGGTCGAACTCGGGGAACTTGTCACCGATCGTGAGCACGTTCGCTTCTCCTGAAGTGAGATGAGGGGAGCTTGTCCGGAATCCGGACACCACTCACAGTTCCACATCGTGGACTGATCAGGGAAATAGCTACACTGGATGTGTCTGATCGGAGATTGTTATCAGTACTGAATCCCCCACGTCGCGGCCGCGTCCCCGCCGGAACGGCGGCCCCAAGGGCGACCCGACTGTGGCGAGCGCCACAGTCCGCAGCCCGCGCACCCCGACCGTCGCCCAGTTGCGCGCCTTCGTCGCGGTGGCCGAGCACCGGCACTTCCGGGAGGCCGCCGCCGCCACCGGGACCAGCCAGCCCGCGCTGTCCGGGGCGGTCGCAGCGCTGGAGGAGTCGCTGGGCGCACAGCTGGTCGAGCGTACGACGCGCAAGGTGATCGTCACCCCACTGGGGGAGCGTGTGCACCAGCACGCGCGCCGGGTGCTCGCCTCGCTGCAGGCCCTCACCGAGGAGGTCGAGGCCGCCCGCCGTCCGTTCACCGGGCCGCTGCACCTGGGTGTCATCCCGACCGTCGCGCCCTACCTGCTGCCCACCGTGCTGCGGCTGGTCCGCGACGGCTTCCCGGACCTGGAGCTGCACGTCCACGAGGAGCGCACCCCCTCGCTGCTGGAGGGCCTGGCCGCCGGGCGGCTGGACGTCCTGCTGCTCGCGCTGCCGGCCGGCGGGGCCTCGCCGACCAAGGACATCCCGCTGTTCGACGAGGACTTCGTCCTGCTCACCCCGCCCGGCCACCCGCTCGCCGGGCGGATCGACGTCCCGCGCGACGTGCTGCTCGACCTGGACGTGCTGCTGCTGGAGGAGGGCCACTGCCTGCGCGACCAGGCGCTGGACATCTGCCGCGAGGTCGGCGCCGACCCGGCGGGCTCGACCACCCGCGCTGCCGGCCTGTCCACCCTGGTCCAGCTGGTCGCCGGCGGCCTCGGGGTGACCCTGCTGCCCGCCACCGCGCTGGACGTCGAGGCCGGGCGCACCGACCGGCTGGCCGCCGTCCGCTTCGCCGCACCGCAGCCCGGCCGCAGGATCGGGCTGGCCGTCCGGCCGGGCTCGGCCCGCAACGCCGAGTACGAGCGCTTCGCGGCCGCGCTGCGCGAGGTGCTGGTCGAGCTGCCGGTCCGGATCGTTTCCTAGCGCGAAGCGCGCAGGGCGTCCGGCCGACGGAGTTCCGCCGCCGGGGTGCCCAGGCAGAGTCCGACCGTCGTCGCGACGAGGAGCTCCAGCGCCTCCAGGGTGTCCTGGTCGGGCCGGTCGCCGGGCCGGCGCAGAGTGAGGTGGCGGGCCGTCAGGCCGTCGAAGCCGCCGAGGAAGTGGACGGCGATCCGGCGGGCGGGCAGCGCCAGGCTCAGGCCGTGGGCGGCCGCGAGGGCGTCGAGCATCTCGGTGGCGGTGCCCTCGATGTCGTGCTGGAGCCCGAGCATGATCTCCTGCATGTCCGGGTCGCGCATGGCCAGCGCCCCGAACTCGCTCAGCAGCACGCAGCGTCCGTGCTCGCCGGTGGCGGCCTCCCAGAGCGCGAGCACCAGGGTGCGGACCTGTTCGCCGAACGCGCCGTCGCCGGGGGAGGCGGCGCGCACCTCGCCGACGAAGTCGGACTTCAGCTGCTGGACGACCGCCCGGTAGAGATCCTTCTTGGTGCCGAAGGTGTAGTGCACCGTCGCCTGCGCCACGCCCAGCTCGGCCGCGATCGCGCGGGTGCTGCCGGCGGCGATTCCCTCCCTGGTCATCAGGTCGATCGCGGCCTGGACCAGTTGCGGTCGGCGTTCGGAGGCGGGGACGTGGGCCATCCAGTCAGGGTAGCGCCACGGGCAGGCAACTGCGTCGTGCGATCTTGTCGGTCAACTTTGTCACCCGACAAAGTTCGGTCTACGGTGGGACGCGACCTGCCCTGACCGACCCGAGGGACCGCCGATGGCCACGTACCTGTACCGACTGGGCCGATACTGCTTCCGGCGGCGACGGGCCGTCGTCGCCGTCTGGATCGCCCTGCTCCTCGCCATCGGCGGGGCCGCGGGCGCCTTCGCCGGCAAGACCACCGACGAGTTCAAGGTCCCGGGCACCGAGGCGCAGGCCGCCCTGGACCGGATCAAGGACACCTTCCCGGCGCAGGGCCACGGCTCCGCGCAGGTCGTCTTCGCCGCCGGCGCGCCCGGCGGCATCGGGACGCCCGAGGCGGGCAGGGCGGTCGGCGAGGCCGTCGCCCGGATCGCCCAGGTGCCGGGCGTGGCCGCGGTGCCGGACCCGTACGCCACCGGCGCGCTCTCGCCGGACGGGAAGGTCGCGCTCGCGCTGGTCTCCTTCGACCACAAGCTCGCCGACGTCACCGACCGGCAGCGCGACGCGGTGAAGGCCGCCGCCGAGCCGGCCCGCGCGGCCGGGCTGGACGTGGCCTTCGGCGGCGACGCGTACAACACGATGGCCCAGATCGAGGGCGGCAGCGAGGCGATCGGCCTGGTGGTGGCCGGGCTGGTGCTGGTGGTCACCCTCGGCACGCTGGTCGCCGCCGGGCTGCCGCTGCTGACCGCGCTGGTCGGCGTCGGCGTGACGATGGCCGGCCTGCTGGCGCTCACCGGCTCCTTCGAGATCATCACCACCGCGCCGGTGCTGGCCCTGATGGTCGGCCTCGCGGTCGGCATCGACTACGCGCTGTTCATCCTCTTCCGGTACCGCCGCCACCTGGACGAGGGCCTGGAGCCGGAGGAGGCCGCCGCCCGGGCCACCGCGACCGCCGGCAGCGCCGTCGTCTTCGCCGGCCTGACCGTGGTCGTCGCGCTCGCCGGACTCGCCGTCGCGGGCGTGCCCTTCCTCACCGTGATGGGCCTGGCCGCCTCCGGGGCCGTCGTGGTGGCCGTCCTGGTCGCGATCACGCTGCTGCCCGCCGTGCTGGGCTTCACCGGCCGGGCGATCGACCGGCTGCCGATCTGGAAGCGGGCCCTGACCGCCAACGGCCGCACCACCATGGGCGAGCGCTGGGGCCGCTTCGTGGTCCGCCGTCCGCTGCCCGTCCTGCTGGTCGCACTGGCCGGGCTGGGCGCCCTGGCGGTGCCCGCCGCGAGCCTGAACCTCGGTCTGCCGAGCGGCGGTTCGCAGGCCGCCGGGACGGACGCGCGCAAGGCGTACGACCTGGTCGGCGAGAGCTTCGGGCCGGGCTTCAACGCTCCGCTGGTGGTCGTCGTGGACGCCCACGGCGCCCCGCAGCCCGAGCAGGCGGTGCGGGAGGTGGCCGCGAAGCTCCAGACCCTCAAGGGCGTCGGGACGCTGCTGCCGCCGACCGTCGACCAGGAGAGCCGCACCGCGCTGGTGACCGTCATCCCGCAGACCGGTCCGGACCACGCGGACACCGAGGCGCTGGTCAACGAGATCCGCGACCGGAAGGCGGAGCTGAAGGCGGAGACCGGCGCGGACATCGCCGTCACCGGCACCACGGCCGCCAACATCGACGTCTCCACCAAGCTCGGCCAGGCGCTGCCGCCCTTCCTCGCGGTGATCGTCGGGATCGCGGTGGTGCTGCTGGCGCTGGCGTTCCGCTCGGTGCTCGTCCCGCTCAAGGCGGTGGCCGGCTTCCTGCTCAGCGTCACCGCCTCGCTCGGCGCGGTGGTCGCGGTCTACCAGTGGGGCTGGCTGGACGGGCTGATCGACGTGCCCAAGGTCGGGCCGGTGGTGAGCTTCGTGCCGATCCTGCTGATCGGCGTGCTGTTCGGGCTGGCGATGGACTACGAGCTGTTCCTGGTCTCCGGGATGAAGGAGCAGCACGTCCACGGCGCGGCGCCGCGCGAGGCCGTGGTGGCCGGGGTGCGGAACGGGGCCCGGGTGGTCACGGCGGCCGCGCTGATCATGGTGGCGGTGTTCGGCTCGTTCGTCTTCGGCCACGACCCGGTCGTCCAGCCGATCGGCTTCGCCCTCGCGGTGGGCGTGCTGGTGGACGCCTTCGTGGTGCGGATGGCGCTGGTGCCGGCCGCGATGGCGCTGTTCGGCAAGGCCGCCTGGTGGTTCCCGAAGCGGCTGGAGAAGGTCGTGCCGCGGGTGGACATGGAGGGCGAGCAGCTGATGGCCCGGCTCGCGCGACGGCCGGCCGAGGACGGGACGCGGGAGCCGGCCGAGCAGCCGGCCGTGGAGCCGACCCGGATCTGACGGCCCCGGCCCCAGAAGCCCCGGCGCCAGGAGGCCCGGCCCGGG
>NZ_JBIVVI010000631.1:0-5329 GCF_044757675.1 Kitasatospora sp. NPDC091257 | reverse complement strand
AAGTCGCACGGCTGCGCGCAGTTCCGCGAGCTGCTCGGAATGAGGCTGGCGCGGGAGGTCTTCCTGAAATGACGCCCCGCAAGTGACCCGAAGCCCCAGGGCCCCGCCGGACTCGGCCCCGGCCCCGGACTCGGCCCCGGACTCGGCCGCGGCGGCCGGAGCCGGGCCGCTGGTCGCCAACGCGCACAGGGCGGACGCCAGTTCGTCGCGCGACGCCCGCTCCAGCGCCGCGTCGTCCGCCGCCATCTCCAGCAGCAGCGCCACCTCGGAGCGCCCCAGCCGGGCCAGCGGCAGCGGCCCGAGCAGCAGCGCGAAGGTGTCGGCCGGCAGCCGGAACAGGTGGTGGCGGCCGCGGATGTGCCCGTGCTCGTGGGCGACGGCCGCCGCGAGCTGCCGCTCGTCCAGCAGCCGCAGCGCCCCGCGCGACAGCACCACCCGGGAGCGGCGCCCGGGCAGGCAGTAGACGGTCGGCCGGCCGTGCTCCAGCACCAGCGCGTCCCAGCGCCGGTCCGGTACGCCGACCACGTCCAGTACCGCCCGATGCCGTCGCCGGTCCCGTCCGGTGCGCAGACCGACGGCCGTCACCAGGGCGGCGAACAGGGCCGCGCCGACGGTGAGCAGCCACCAGTCGTGGGTGTGCGGCAGGCCGGGCCCGGCCGGTTCGCCGTGCGGGGGGCGCCCGAACAGGCCGAACAGGCCGAGCAGGCCGGCCGGCCGGTGGGCGAAGGGCTCCACCGCGTGGTGCGCGGTGAGCAGCAGGGCCACCGTGAACGAGGCCATCAGGGCGAGCCAGAGCGCCGCGCCCGTCGCCGGACGGGCCTGGAGCCGGACGGAGCCGGCCAGCCGGCGGGGCAGCAGGACGCCGGTCACCAGCAGCTGGAGGCAGAGCACCGCGAGGGTCACTCAGGGCCCCGGGACTTCACCTGTTCGAGGGCGGCGAGCAGGGCCGAGGCCTCGTCCCCGCTGATCCGGTCGACGAAGTGGAGCAGGGCGCCCGCCCGGTCGGGGGTGGTCTCCAGCGCCTGGTGCATCAGCCGGGCGGTGTACTCCTCGCGGGTGCAGGTCGGTTCGTACACCCAGGCGCGGCCGACCTTGTCGCGGCGCAGCCAGCCCTTGGTGTGCAGGATGTCCGCGACCGTGGTGACGGTGGTGTAGGCGACCGCCCGCTCCTGCTGGAGGTCGTCCACCACCTCGCGCACCGTGGCGGGCCGGCCCCAGGACCAGAACCGGTCCATGATCTCGGCCTCCAGATCGCCGAAGCCCCGTAGCACCGCCCTCTTCTCCCTCGCCGAGCCGACCACCGGCGCCTTTCGCCCGCCGGAACGCGGCCCATGGTACGGCGAGCGCCGGGCGCCCGCCCCCGGGTGAAGGGGACGGGCGCCCGGCGTGCCGCGGGTGGTGCCCAGGTGGTGGTCGGCGGGTGTGCAAGCCGTGTCGGAAGCCGCTCGCCGGGGCTGGGGGCGGGCGGCCGCGGTCAGGACGGCCGCCCGCCCGGGACTCAGGACAGCCGCCGCCCGAGCGGGATGCGGGAGCGGGTGAACAGCGCCGCGAGCAGCCCCGCGACCACCGGCAGCAGCAGCACGATCAGCATCAGCTCGCCCCAGGGAGCGGTGATCAGCGCCGGCTTGGCCCCGAACCCGCCGGCCCGGGACTTCAGCAGCCCCACCGCCGGCACGAAGCCGTTGACCGCGCCGAGCAGTGCGCCCAGCAGGGCGATCAGCGTGCACTGGAGGCCCGCCATGCTCCGCCGGATCCGCGGTGGCGCGCCGACCGCGGCCAGGGTGGCCTGGTCCTGCCGGGAGTCGGCGGCCGCCAGACCGGTGGCGATCCCGGCCGCGCCGAGCACGACCAGTCCGGCGAAGCCGGTGAGCGCCAGGGTGAGCGCGTCGCTCTTCGGCTGGTAGCCGCGTTCCACCTCCAGCGTGGAGAAGCGGTCCAGCCGGGCGGCGGCCGCCTCGGCCCGTTGCTGCGCCTTGCGGTCGGGCGGGGTGGCGGGCAGCCAGACCGAGCCGGTCGGCCGGGCGGCGAGCCCGAGTCCGGGCAGCGCGGAGGGCAGTGCCAGGCCCTGGGCGAAGTCGGCGGCGGCCGGGTTGTCCACCAGCACCGCGTCGACCGGGACCTCCTGCAGGTCAGGCTTGGGTACCTCGCCGGGCTGCAGCGGAGCGCCGCCTCCGCCTCGCAGGATCATCACGGCCTTGCCGTCGGCGCCCACCAGGGCCCGGTCGAAGACCAGCAGCTTCCCTGCGGCCAGTGCCTGTTCGGCGGCCGGGTCATGGATGCCGAACAGGTTGTGCAGCACGGTCGCGTCACCGGCGGCGAGGTGCGGCGGTGCGCCCAGGCCGCGCCGCTCCGGCGGGCCCTTGAGCTGGACGGTGCTGGCGCAGTTGTCGCAGAAGCGGTACTCCACCTGGCCGAGGTCGCCGCGCGGGCCGAGCCCGGACAGCTGCTTCTCCAGCTCGGCGCGCTCCTCGGCGAGCCGGGGCCCGTCGACGTGGCTGGTCAACTGGACGGCGCCGTAGGGGGCCTGGGGCCGGTAGTCGCGCCGGTTCTCGGCGTCGGTGCTGGTGGTGTAGACGCCGATGGCGACGGCCCCGGCCACCGCGGCCATCACCGCGGCCACCGCCGGAGCGGTGCGCGAGCGGTGCCGGGCGGAGTCGCGCAGGGCCAGCCGGGGGCCGAGCGGCAGCCGGCCGGCGGCCCGGCCGATCAGCGCGATCAGCATCGGGGTGCACAGCAGCAGGCCGAGTTCGGCGATCACCGAGCCGCCGAGCACGGTGAGGGTACGGGTGTCGTAGCCGCCGACGCCCGGCCGGTCGCGCTGCACCGAGGCCGCGCCGTACATCGCGAGCACCGCGCCGAGGGCGAGCAGCGCGACGCCGGACACGGTGACCAGGCGGTTGGGTCCGCGGACGGTGTCCCGGCCGGTCAGCCCGGCGGTGACGCTGCGCCGGGCGGCCTGCAGCGCGGGCAGCGCGGCCGCGAGCAGCGCGGTGGCCAGGCCGATCCCGGCGATGGCGATCAGGTCCACCGGCGGTACGGCGAAGTGGCCGAAGCGCGCGCCGCCGATCTGCTCGATCCACGGCCGCAGCACGGCGACCACCGCGGTGCCGAGCACCACGCCGACCACGGCCCCGGCCGCGCCGAGGACCAGGCCGCCGCCGAGCACCACCGCACCGACGTGGGCACGGCTCCCGCCGGCCGCGCCGAGCAGGGCGAGCTGGCGGCGCGAGCGGCGGGCGCCGACGGCGAACGCGGGCCCGGCGAGCAGGGCGACCTCCAGCAGCGCCAGGCCGGTGACGGTGGCGACGACCATCCTGGTGTTGGTGGCGGCCGTCGGGTCGCTGTAGCGGCGGGCGTCCCGGTAGTAGGGCACGGCCTGCTCCGGCGGCGGGGCGAGCGCCACCGAGCGTGCCGTGAGGGTGTAGCCGTGGGCGTTGAACCGCTGGACCTCGGCCCAGCCGAGCGGGGCGCCGGACGGCAGCCGGACCAGCCAGGCGGACCGGGCGGCCGAGGGCTTCTGCGCGGTGGGTCCGGCGCCGGCCAGCGCGGTGCTCAGCGGGGCGACCAACTCACCGGGCCGGGCGACGAGTTCGACCCGTCCCAGCTCGCCCGGGTGCTCCACGACACCGGTGATGGTGTAGGTGGTGCCCTCCAGGCCCTGGACGGTGGTGGTGGCGCCGGGCCGGAGCCCGGAGCGGTCCAGGAAGGCCCGGGTGACGGCCACCTCGTGCGGGGCGCCCGGGGCGCGGCCCTCGACCAGGTCGAGCCGGCCGCGCCAGACCGGGTCGCCGAGATCGGCCTCGGTGGTGAGGGTGCGGACCAGGCCCTCGGGCGAGGTCGCGCCGGCCTCCGGACCGGGCCGGGCCGGGGTGAGCACGCTGCCGGGCGGCAGCAGGGAGGCGACCAGGGCGGCCGGGTCGGTGCTCGCGCCCTTCTCCTGCTCGGCCGTCGGCTGCTCCCCGGGGCGGGGTTGGACGGAGAAGGCGCCGTCCTCGGCGATCGGGGCCTGCTCGACCGTCTGGCCCGGGTCGAGCGAGGTGACCAGGGCGTCCGCGCCGCCCACCACCCGCTCGACCCGTTCGGCCGGGGTCAGCTGCCCGCTGCGGTGGACCACGTCGGCGCCGGTGACGCCGAGGACGGGCAGTGCGATCATGGCGGCGATCAGCGCGCTGCGGCCCTTGGCCCGCAGGGCGTCGCGGCGGGCGATGCGCAGGGCGACCCGCCAGGCTCCGATCCTCACGGTGCCACCTCGCCGAGCACACCGGTCGGGTGCACCGCGGCGAGGCGGGCGGAGGACCGGCGGCCGGGGGTCTCCGAGGCGACCGCGCCGTCCCGCAGGTGGACCACCCGGTCCGCCCAACTGGCATGGGCCGCTTCGTGGGTGACCATCATGGCGGCGGCGCCGGCGTCGCAGCGGGCGCGCAGGACGGCGAGGACGGCCTCGCCGGTGGTGGAGTCGAGGGCGCCGGTGGGTTCGTCGGCGAGGACCAGGCGGCGGTCGCCGATCAGGGCGCGGGCGATGGCGACGCGCTGCTGCTGGCCGCCGGACATGTCGTCGGGGAAGCGGTCGGCGAGTTCCCCGATGCCCAGCTCCTCCAGCGCGGCCAGCGCCTCCCGGCGGGCCCGGCGTCCCGGGACGCCGTCGAGTTCGCGCGGCAGGGCGATGTTCTCGGCGGCGGTCAGGGCCGGGATCAGGTTGTAGTCCTGGAAGACGTACCCGATCGAGCGCCGCCGCAGGTCGGCGAGCCTGCCGCGGCCGAGGCCGCCGAGCGCGACCCCCTCCACCAGCACTTCGCCGTCGCTGGGCTGGTCCAGCCCGCCGGCCAGGGTCAGCAGGGTCGACTTCCCGGAGCCGGACGGGCCCATCACGGCGACGAACTCGCCCGGGTGGACGGCCAGGTCGATGCCGCGCAGGGCGTGCACCTCGGCGGCGCCCCGCCCGTGCACGCGGGTGACGCCCGCCAGGCGCAGGACGGGTGCGGGCCGGGTCGGATCGGTGTGGGACACACTTCCCCCTCGTGAGCTGCTCAACTGCATATGTCGGTGAACTATATATGCCGGAGGACGTGCTGCGCGGCGGGATGGTTCCCGAATGGTCTCCGGAGGGTTCTCCGGTGGGGGTGATCGGATTCAGTCAAACTTCTACAAAGCTGTCGAGGATGTGGGCGGAAACCCGGTCCGGGTCGTTCGGGGGCGGTCTATGCTCGGGGCGGTTCGCGGCTCGCGGTTCACCGCCCCTGAGCGCAACCCCTGCCGGGTCTCACACGCTCAAGGTTTAGCCTCATCCAGTTTCGCTCGCCACTACTCCCGGAATCACGGTTGTTTTCTC